>JALTMS010000625.1 GCA_027001345.1 Acidobacteriota bacterium
ACTTCCGCCAGCCCGTCGCGCAGCCCCTGGGCGCAGAAGGCTACCCCGCGCTCACGGGCCAGCTCGGCGGCGCGCAGGGCCAGGGCCGCGTTGCGGCGCTGGTGGGCTCCGGCCAGGGCGCAGGTCGGCCCTGCATAGTGCTGCTGCGGCGTCCGGACCTCGAAGCTTCCGTCACCACCTTCGATCAGCGTCAGCTCTTCCCGTGCGGCGTGGAAGGGCGCTCCTCGGCGGAGGGCGACCCGGCGCGCGATGGCTTCCGCCTCGCCGTCGATCCAGCCGACGAGGACCGGGATCCCGGGCTTGATGATGCCCGCCTTCTCCCTGGCGATCGAGGCGATCGAGCCCCCGAGGGACTTGATGTGATCCCGGGCGATGGTGGTGATCACCGAGACCACCGGAAAGACCACGTTGGTCGCGTCGAGCCGACCGCCGAGGCCCGTCTCGAGCACGGCCAGCGCCACCGGCTCGCGGGCAAAGGCTACGAAGGCGGCTGCGCAGACCATCTCGAAGAAGGAGGGGTGCCGCGGCAGCCTGCCGGCGGCCAGGGCCCGGTCAGCCCGCTCCTTCAATTCTTCGATCAATGCCGCGAAAGCCCGGGGGGTGATTTCTTCGTCGCCGATTCGGATGCGTTCTTCGGGGCGCACCAGGTGCGGGCTGGTCAGCAGCCCCGCCCGCAGACCCGAACGCCCCGCCATGGCGTGTACCATCGCTGCCACCGACCCCTTGCCGTTGGTGCCCGCGACGTGCACGGCGGCAAAGGTACGCTGAGGTTGCCCGAGCCAGGCGCAGAACGCCTCTGCGGTCTCGATGTCCCACTTGAGGGAGGGCCCACTGAGGGAGAAGAGCCACTGGAAGAGGGGATCGAGTGGAGGGCTACCCATGGCTCGCCTCGACGGTTGCCGAAATCGGGAACAGAACGCGGAGATGAAAGGACGGGCGGCAGGCGCGCTCAGGCGACGGGCTCTTCATCGTAGCGGGGCCCGAACCACAGCAGCTCGAGTAATTCGATCAGGGTCTTTCGCATCGTGCCCCGGTCGACCACCATGTCGACCATCCCGTGTTCGAGCAGGAACTCCGCTCGCTGGAACCCGGGAGGCAGCTTCTGGTGAATCGTCTGCTCGATCACCCGTGGTCCGGCAAAGCCGATCAGGGCGCCGGGCTCGGCGATGTTCACGTCGCCGAGCATGGCATAGGAAGCGGTGACGCCGCCGGTGGTCGGATCGGCAAGGATCGAGATGAAGGGAACGCCGGCCTCGTGCAGCCGCGCCAGCGCCGCGGAGATCTTCGCCATCTGCATCAGCGACAGGGCACCTTCCTGCATTCGAGCGCCGCCGGAGGTGGAGATCACGATCAGCGGCACCCGCGCGGCAAGGGCGCGCTCCGCGGCGCGGGTGATCTTCTCGCCCACCACGCTGCCCATCGAACCGCCCATGAAGGCGTATTCCATCGCGCAGATCACGATCGGGTGGCCGCCGAGCCTGGCTTCGGCGCAGATCACTGCGTCTCCGAGGCCGGTGCGGGACTGGTAGTCCCGCAGGCGATCCCGGTAGGCCTTCTTGTCACGGAATTTCAGTGGATCGATGGAGGCCAGGCTGGCGTCGAAGGCATCGTAGTGGCCATCGTCGAGCAAGGCCTCGAGGCGCTGGGCGGCGGAGAGGTGGAAATGGTAGGAGCACTTGGGGCAGATCCATGCCCGGCGGATCACCTCCTTGCGGTAGATGACCTCGCCGCAGCCCTGGCACTTGATCCACAGTCCCTCGGGGATGTGGGAGCGCCGGCCGTCCGAACGTGCCCTGGGCTTCTTCGCCTTGTGAAACCAGGCCATATCTCCACCTTCCGGGCCCGAGCCGGGCCACCGACAGAGCCTACGGAGAGCCCCCGAGCCCGTCAAGCCGGGCTTTTGCCGACTTGACAGCCCTCGGGGCGGACCGTAGGCTTTGTCCGCGTCATCCTTCCGGGTGGAAAGTACCCTGTGTCCATCCGGCCTCGCCCACGGTGTTGGCCTGGGTCCGAGGGCCGGCTGGCAGGGGCTTTTTTGCTGCCTGACGAGGGATCGCCCCCGCGCTGTCTGGGAGGCAGCCGCGGGGAGGAGCGCCCGAAGAGCTGGAGTGTGAGCTGATGCCTGACTCGACGTACGTGGTGGTGAAGGAAGACCTGGAGAAAGCCCTTCGGCGGTTCCGCCGGAAGGTCGAGAAGTTCGGGATTCGCAAGGCGATCCGCCAGCACGAGTACTACGAGAAGCCCTCCGAGCGCCGCCGTCGGCGCCGGCGCGAGAACGACCGCAAGCGCCGCAAGGCCGAGCGCAAGAGTTCCCGCCGCTAGTTCCCGGGTTGAAGGGCCTTCCGAAAAGGCGTCCGGATGGACGCCTTTTTTCGTTTCGATGGGCCGGGAATCAGGGTTCGTTCGAGAACTCCACCACCTCGGTCTTCCATACTCTCACGCGCTTTCCCTTGCTGCGAGGAGGGCTGTAGCGCCAGCTCTGCACGGCAGTCGCTGCCGCGCGGCCCAGACCGTGCCCGGGCTCGATCATGACGCGGGCGTCCTTGACCCGGCCGTTGGGGCCCACCAGCACACTGAGGAAGACCCGTCCTTGAACC
>JALTMS010000626.1 GCA_027001345.1 Acidobacteriota bacterium
ACCAGGCAGTCCTCGTTTTCCTGGGCTCGGGATGGCGGGGCCCACGACAGAAAGCCGAGCAGGGCGAGAAGAATGATGACCGGGACCCGGGGCCGGCAAGGTTGGCGCAACTGTGAAACGGTACTCGATGGCATGGTGCCGTACCTCGTCAAGCAGCGAAGGTGCTCACTAGGGGGATGCGAGCAATCTCGGATCGTCACTAAGTAATTAGCCAGTCATGCTATCACGGACAGCCTTCCCTGCCTCCCTCCGTCCCACGCAGCCCACTCAGTCCGCGTTTCCGAGCAGTCCCAGGATCTCCGGATTCGTCTCGTCTTCGGCCAGAATCACGTGACACAGGTCGCAGTCACCCGAGATCGTTCGGCCGTCTTCGGCGGTGTGTTCGTCGTCGTGGCAGCGGAAACAGCCGCCCATGAAGTCGGGGTGACCGAGGTGGCTCTTGTACGTACCCCAGGTGATCCTCATCTCGGGAAAGACGTTTTCGGCAAAGGCTTGCTGAACTCCCGTCACCGCCTTGTCCAGCATTTCGGGCCGGCTGGAAACCAGCTCGGAGTAATTCTTGCCATACCACTCCCGCAGAGCCTTCTCGATCTCCGCCATGGCCTGCTCCGTCGATTCGAAATCGCCGGCCACCGCCTCGAGGCCCTGGCGCTTGATGAACGGCAGCTCCCGGGGGATCTGCCCCGAGAAGAGTTTCTGATCGAGAGCTTCGTCGGCGCTGAGATAGATGTGGGTCGGGCGGTTGTGGCAGTCGACACAGTCCATGGTTCGGGTCCAGGGGCCCTTCTCACCTTCGGCGATTTCGGGCTCCTCGCTCGAACGGAAAACGGTCTTCTTTCCTTCCTCGTCGGTCATCGTCACTTCGAAGATCTGCTCACGCTTCCAGTCGGCATGCTTGTAGTCGATCTCCGCCTGCTCGGAAACGTGCCAGTGAATCCCGTGAGCATGGTGCCCGTCCCCTCCCCCGGATCCGATCTTCATCAACAGCACCGTCTTGACCTCGGTGTTCTCCTCGTCGGGCAGAAACTTGTTTTTCACATAGAGCTTCTCGCCGAAAAAGAACTCCGGGCGATGGCATTCTTCGCAGGTATCGCGGGCAGGGCGCAGGCCTCGAATCGGTGTCTCGATCGGTCTCGAATAGGTCTTCAGGGCAACGGCGAGAAACTGCCGCGCTCCGGAGAGCTTGGACTTGGCGAACCACTTGGCCCCCTCACCGATATGGCACTCGACGCACTTGACCCGCGAATGGGGAGAACGGCTGTAGGCACTGTATTCCGGCTTCATCACGCTGTGGCAGAACTCGCCGCAGAAGGCCACCGACTCGGTGTAGTGGAAGCCGGTGTAGGAGAACAGGGCCACGACCACCACGTTGAGCACCGTCAGCGCTCCGATGATCATCACCACCCACTGCATCCTCCGATAGCGCTCGGGGGACTCGAACTGCTTGCGGAAGAAGAGAAAGGTGTCGGAAGGCCCCATGTCCTTGCGACGGAAAAAGAGCAGCCCGACGGCGATGGCGATCAGCCCGACGATGAACAGCGGGCCCATGACGAGGTAGACCATGAAGCCGAAGTAGGGATTGCCCAGCACCCCGCTGACATCGAGTACGCTGCCGAGCAGCAGGGCCGGGAAGAGCACCGTGACCAGGACGGCACCAGCCTGGGATACCCGACTGCGTGACAACAGGCGGACGAAAGCCTTGATCGCTTCGATGATCCAGCTCACCTTGACCTCGTTCTCGGACCGCCCCTTCCGGGCATCCACTAATTAGTGAGTAAGGAGGGCATCTTAGGGTCCGCTCTGCGGCTCGTCAAACTAACAAAACAGACCCGGGAAGTCGAGTAACCAGGGCCCGGAAGCCGCGGGGTCCCATGAAAAGGGGACGCCCTCGGGCGCCCCCAAATCATCCAGCAGCAGCTTCGAAAAAGATCACTTCACGTGACACTTCTTGCACTGCTTGGCCTTCATGGCGGTCAGCGGTCCGGCCTTCTCGCCCGCTTCCTGCTTGGCCGCGTGGCAATCGCCACAGGTCTTGTGGAGGGCGTTCTTCAGCTTGGGCGCCTCGTCCTTGACCACCTTCTTGTCGTGGCACTCGGAACAGGCCCTGGGAGTCGCCCCCTCCTGCTGCTTGTGGTGGCAGGTCTTGCAGTCTCCAACCCGCGTTGCGTGCTCCTTGTGCTTGAAGGTGACGGTTCCCATCTTGGCCTGCAATTTGAGCACTTCCTTGCCCGCGGGAACATCCGCAGCCAACGCCCAGAACCCGGCCAGGCCAGCGAGCAGCAACAGAACAACGATCTTCTTCACGGCGTCAGTCCTCCTTGAACTGTCGTCCCCACGGCGCGGGGGAGAGAAATGCTAGCACTTGCCACCTCCCGATCCCAGCCCGGGCAGTTCTTTAATGAGCATAAACTCAACAAACTTGCTGTCAAGTAAGCTATTGACAGGACCTTTTTGGTCCGTTATGTTCGCGGCAACACAAGAGTACTTACCTGTTTGTCATTCGAGGACGGTCATGCGCCGGAACTTCCTACAGCATGCCAGTTGACCCGGATCCGCGGGATCCCGGCGGGTTTCCTGGCTCCATCGATCTCGGCTTCTCTCGGCCGCCCCGGTGCCGCACCGGCACTCGATGAGCAATGACCGTTCTGCCCAGCCCACCGCCAGAGCCCCTCATCGGGGGCCGTCTTGCGCGACTCGTGCGCGCAAGGAGGAGGAGGAGATGAAAGGCCATCTTTCTGCCACCGCGGGCCTGGTCCTGTGCCTGTGCCTGTGGGGCGTGGCGCCCCCGAGCCGAGCCGGCGATCAGCCCGAAGCCTGCGCGACCTGTCACCAGGAGGTCGTCGCGAGCTGGAAGCACTCACCCCACGCCGGCCTGGGGGGGCGGACCGCCCTTGCCACCACCGGGGCCTGCGCCGCGTGCCACGGCCCCGTCGACGAACACCTGGAGACCGGCGATGCGGACGCTCTGCGACGCTTCCCGGGGCAAGTCCGCGAAGACGATGCCGACCTCTGTCTCGGCTGCCACGCCGCTCACGACGAGATGGGCGCCTGGCCCGCCGGCCAGCATGCGATGGCCGGTGTGGGCTGCCTCGACTGCCACAGCATTCACGATCTCGATAACTCGACCAGCGCTGCGCCAGCCCTCGGTCACCGCAGGAGTGATGAACTCTACGGGAAGTGCCTGGCCTGTCACAGCGAAGTGCAGGCCCGAATCCACATGCCCTCCCACCACCCACTCGGCGAAGGACGACTGACTTGCGGCTCATGTCATCAGCCCCACGGAATGACCGAGGGGCTGCTCAGGACTCACTTCCGCAAGAATGATCTCTGCCTGGACTGCCACCCTGCCATGCAGGGACCTCACGTCTTCCAGCACGAGCCGGTCGAGGAAGACTGCATGATCTGCCATGACCCTCACGGCGCCCCGGCAGACAACTTGCTCATCCAGACCGAGCCTTTCCTCTGCCTGCAATGTCACGAAGCCCACTTCCATGCCGGCCTTGGCGGCGCCCCCGGAGCCGCGAACACGAATCCGACCGCCGGCGTGACCTTTGGCACCGTCAGCGATCCAACCTCCGGCCTCAGACAGATCTCCGTCACGAATCCCTTCGGCGCTTATGGCATGAAGCGCTCGTTCCTGACCCGCTGTACCCAGTGCCATTCCGCGGTTCACGGCTCGGACACCCCCTCCGCCGGAGTCTCCGGCGGTGGCCGCGCCATGACCCGCTAGAGGAGGACCGATGATTTCCAGGCGCTTGTTTCCGATTCTACTCGCGACGCTCGTCGGATTCTTCTCCGCGTCCTGCATGGCCCAGGACAGCAGCGTCGGCGAGGTGGCGGCAGGTATTCGATCCACCAGCAACAGTGATTCCCTGAACCGAGCCGCCGAATTCGAAAGCACTTCCAGCTCCGCCGCCATCGCCGGCTGGTGGGACATGACCTTCGGCGAGCACTCCGAAATGGCGCTCGACGTGCTCTATCTCAGTTCGAGTGAGCAAGACTACAGTGTGCTGCTCGACTTCTCGCCTGCCCTCCGCTTCGAAGCCGGGCACACCGCCTTCGAGCACAATCTGCCTCACGATCCCCTGACCAACCTGCAAGGGTGGGACGGTGAGGGAAAGATCGTCCAGCATACGGACCTCGACACCGGCGCGGCTTATCGACAGGAATTCGACCAGGCCCACGCTGCGCTGACCTGGCGGCCGAAAACAGCCCCCTCCTGGACCCTCGGCCTGCGCGCCAGAAGCGTCTGGCGCGAGGGCACCCGGCAGCACCTGTCCACTGACCACTGCTATAGCTGCCACATCGTCGGGCAGGGGCTGGGCATCGACGAACACCTCGACGACGTGACGCTGGAGGCGGGCTATCTGCGAGACAACTGGGGCATCAAGTATGCCTATACCAAGAGGGAGTACACCGATGACTCCGCAGACGACACCCGCTGGTTCGATCCGGCACATCATCCGTCGAAGGTCACTCCCGGAGGGAGCCCGCTGCCGGTATTCGGCAACCGCGTCCAGTTTGGCGTGCTGCCGGATGGGACGCCGGCGTGGTATGAGGGAGCCGTGGCGGTAAACACCGAGTTCGAGCGGGACTCCCATCTCCTCAGCGGCTACTGGAACGGCGCGCATGATCACCTCGACGCCGCGATCGCCAGCTATACCGTCACCAGCAAGTCGAACCTCGACCGCGGCGGTGTCGGCACCGGCTATCAACTCGACTACACCTCCGCGATGGCGCGCTGGGTCCATCATGCTGGAGATCGAGTCCTGTTCCGTCTCCGAGGACGCTACGAGGTGGTCGATTCGGATGACGCGGCAGTCCCCCTGATCCTCAATGTCGCCCTTGCCGGCCCTCAGGCCGGCGACACCTACGCCGATGTCTACGGCACGGCGAACGTGGACGGCAATCTCGATCCGGGTGAGCTGCGATGGAACCCTGACGACTACCGCCTGCGACGCAGCGCGATCGATCGCAAGGTCCTCGCCGCGGGAGCCAATCTGGTCTACCGCCTCGGCGCCCAGCGCCAGCATCGGTTGCAGGCCAGCCTCGAGACCCGCAGCACGGATCGCAATCACTACGCTGTCAGAGACGACGGCTCGACCCAAACCACCGAAGACACTCTTTCTCTGCTCCTGCGTGGCAGTTTCGGGAAAAAGAAGAATCGTTATCAGGCCCAGATCGAGTGGTACCGTGCCGACGACCCGTTCACCAACGTCGATGGCGGCTGCAGGACGGCCGGGACCGATCCAGCCGATCCGTTCGTCTTCCCCTGGAATTCTTTCCAGTACTACCAGCTCTACGCGCTACGCTTCGCCAATCTGACCAACCAGCCCACCGACCGTCTGACCCTGCGCGCCAGCCTGACCCTCTCGCCGCTGAGCAACAGCTCGCTGACCCTGCGGGCCAGGCAACAGCAACGGTCGAACGATCAGACTCAGGTCAGCGACTGGGAATCATCGACGACTGACCTCGGTGCCCTGTTCTGGTGGGCACCGAGTCCGAGAATCTACACTGTCGCCTCGGCTCAGTATCTCAAGGAGGATCAGGAAACTCACATCTGCATTCCACTGATGGGCGGGTGAGCCGCCGGCCTCTCTTCCCGCCAGTTTGGCAGGGATCAAAGCAGCACGAATTTCGAAACGAAGACGACCAACCTCTCGCTCCAGGTGGGAACACCTCTCGGAGAACACAGTGAGCTTTTCGCTGAAGTCAACTACCTCGACCTTCGAGCTGGGATGGAAACCTGGTCGATGCAAGGAGTGATCCCCGATCCGTTGACTGATGACACAGGATCCGTGATCTTCGACCTGGACGACTATGAAGCCCTGCTCCGGGACTGGACCCCGGTGGCGGGCTATTCGAACATCGATGTCGATCGCCTCGACCTGACCGTCGGTGCTCGCTATCGCCGAGCCGACGGCTGGGGGGTAGAACTGTCCTGGCTGTGGACCGACTACCGAGACGACGACCCGATTCTGGAGGATGAAAGCGGTCGGTTCTCTCGGCTGCTGGCCTTGATCGGAAAGAGCTTCTGATCTCGACGAATCGACGGGGGCGCCGATCTGGCGGCGCCCCCGTTCGAGAACGGAGTCGATGCCGGGCCCAGCATCAGGCGTAGCTGTGCAAGCCGACGATGACGAAGTTCACCGCGACCCAGTTGAAGATCATCACCGCGCAGCCGATCACCGCGAGAATCGCCGTCCACAGGGCCTTGTCCCGCACCTTGATACGCACATGCAAGAGCACCAGGAAAACCAGCCAGGTGTTGAGTGCGAAGACCTCCTTGGGATCCCAGCCCCAGGGCCGGCCCCAGGAGACATCAGCCCAGACCGCGCCGAGTACAGTGCCGACCCAGAGAGTCACGAAGGCCACCTCGAGGAAGACCATCGTCGCTCCATCGAGGGTCCGGGCCAGGCCCACATTGTTCTCGTCGAGGCGCTGGCGGCCGAGAATCACCGAGGACGCCCCACCGCGGGCGAAGACCCGTGGGCCCCACTGCTCTCCCAGCAGCTTGGGCGCAAGACGGTGCAATCCTCGAAAGACCAGGTAGAGCACCGCCGTCACCGAAGCGAAGAAGATCAGCGCGTAGGAGGCGATGATCACGTTGGTGTGGATGTAGAGCCAGATCGTGCGGTCGAGCACCGGCATCACCGTTGTGATGTCGGAACTGAGAGTCACGGTCATGAAGTTACCGAACATCATCGCCACCATCGCGTAGGCCGACGCACACAGGGCGGGGAGCAGACGCAGACGCTGCCTGCGCAACACCCACTCGAGCAGCAACGCCACGACTCCGCCGAACCAGGCGGAGGCAATCACCGCCTCGAACATGTTGGCATTGGGGATCCGGCCAGCCAGCCACCAGCGCAGGAAGATCGAGAAGGAGTGCACGACGAAGGCGATGAAGAACAGCCCCAGTCCGGCGACCCGGGCCCAGCGGAAGCCGTAGAGGAAGGCCATCAGCAGCAGTGGGATGGCGAAGAAATAGATCAGCCAGCCAGCGGTCAGCTTGTTGTGCTTGTAGTACCACAGCTCCCAGCCCAGCCGCGCATCGTCGGGGTAGAGTGCAGGGTTGACCGAGCGAAGGCCCTCGGCGAGTTCGACCAGAGCCGCACTGGCCTGCTCGGCGTCCTGAAAGCGCCAGCTCTTCTCGAGGCGGGACCAGGCCTCCCCCAGGCGCTTGGCGAGAGCGGGATCGAGGCCTGGAACGCCGCCGCCTACCATCCCCGCATGGACCGAGTCCGCCGGCGCACCACCGCTGATCGCAGCGTCGAGGGTGAACCAGGGATCGATTTGGCCACCTCCAGGCGGCGGCACCACCCGCAGCAGGGAGCGCAGCACGCGGGAATCGGCCAAAGCCCGCGCATTGCGCACCTGGTTGACGGCCTTGCCCGTCTGCCGCAGGTCGGCCTCGAGCTGTCCGAGCACCGAGCGCACCGCCGGATGATCGAGAAAGCGAATCGAGACCAGACCGTCATCGACCATCTGCGCCAAGACTGGGTCGGCGATCAGGCCCTCGCGTTCGGCAGCGGGCACCACCGAACGCACACCCTGGGCCAGTCGCTGGCGCAGAGCCTTGTTCTTGATTCGAATCACCGGAGCCTCGACGTAGTGCTCCGGAATCAGCACCATGTCCAGATACCAGATCACCGGATCGACCTTGGCGACCAGACGCGAGTTGACGTACTTGAGTTTTTCCCGGGCCAGCGAGTCGATGGTCTTCACTCGCCCGCCCTCCTGAGCCGCGGCGGCTCGGAAAGCGTCGAGATCGACCGACTCCTGGAAGCTACGAGCGACAGAGAGGTCGGCCGCCCGGACCGCGGGCAGCCCGGCACCGACCACCAGCAGCATGAGGACCGCCGGCACTCCGGCGGCGCGACGACCCGCGGCGTGACGACCCTCTTCCCGGCGGCGCAGCAAGAGCACCGGCTTGAAGTAGAAGGCCCACAGGGCGCCGAAGACGGTCAGCAGGCTGCCGAAGAGCATCACACCTACCCCGTGGCGGTTGCCCACACCCAGACCGGTGTAGTTCATCCCGGCATAGTTGCGCTCGGGAGCCGGAGGGTCCCAGGTGGCCTGGAACAGCCACCAGCCGTCATGCTCGGTGGGCTGGTTGGAGCGCACCTCGTGAATCTCGGACCACTGACCGTCTTCGAAAAAACGGATGCGGGAGATGTAGTCCCGTTCCCGGGTGCCGCCGGGGAAAACCTCCAGGCGGAAGTCTTCGAGGGCGATCGGCGTTCCCAGGCGCAGGCTCTCGCGGGAGTAGAGCAGCTCGATTCGGCGGCCGTCAGCCAGACGCAGCACCCGCGGGTAATAGCCGGTCCGGCTCGGATGGGGATAGTTGCTGTAATCGAGCCAGACCCGGCGTGTCGCCTGCCCCTCTCGCAGCTCGAGCTGCACCATCGAATAGAAGGATCCGGCCTTCTGATCCCGCTCGGCCCGGGGGATGACAACCGGCACACGCACCTTCTGCGAGTTGGCGCTGAGTTCGTGGATCAGCAGTTGCATCTGCCCGTCGAACAGCGGCACGGCTCGGCCCACACTGGCCTGCTGGTGATGCACCTGGCCGTCCTGGCCGACCACCACCACGTGCAGCCCCTCGGTACCGCCGACGATGATGATGCCGGTCTCGAGCAGATCGAGTAACTCAATGCGGATCTTCTCGTCCACCAGCCCGCCGCGCATGTGGCCGCTGTCGGTCAGATCCTGGGAGAGTTCGACCCTGGGCGCCACCACCGCTCGCAGGAAGCTCTGCCCTCCTCGCTCGACGCGCACCACGGCCATCTGCGCCGGTTCGGAGGAACTGGCCAGGGTCCAGTTGCTGTAGAGCTGGGCCAACTGCACCTGGTAACCGGTGCCGGCAATCGCCACCGGTCCTTCCGCAGCCCGGTCGAGGGGTACGTCCTGGGAGACACCCCTGTCCTTGACGGTGACCCGTAGCCGGGGCACGCCCGTGGGCCGGATCAACGCCTCGAGACTTTCCGGATCGCTGACCCACTTGAAGCTCACCGCCAGCAGCCCCTCGTCGATCGAAAGACGTGAACGCTGGGGATCGTTGGCCAGCATGAAGTCCGACATCTCGGCCCCGCCGGCGGAAAGAGTGAATCGCAGATAGGGGTCGAAGTGATCGCCGCCGGGGACCCAGCGCTGCTGCATGTGCGCAAAGGGTAGAAAGCCGAGTATCCGCAGATCGACTCCGGTCAGACCGGCCTCCTTGGCCCGCAGATCGACAGAGAGTCTGCCGGTGCGCGGCGCCGGCTCGCCCTGTGCGACCACCGCATCGCCCGGCGCGGCCACGTAATCGTGGTAGCGGGGCAGACCCTCGACCGGGTACTGCACCCACGACTCGTCACCATCGCGCCGGACGTAGATCGCCGGGCGGTCGTGAAGCGTCAGGAGATCCGTGGGGGCGTATTCGAGACGGGCGACGACCGCCTCATCGACCAGCCGTCGACCGAGGGCCTTGATCGCCCGCCCCTGGCCCGGCACCACGTCTTCGGTGTACTGGGGGTAGCCCACCAGCAACTGGCGGACGAAGCTCCGGCCGTCGTCGCCCAGCGGTGTGAACTCCAGTTGAGCGGCATAGGTCCGCTTGCCCTTGTCCTCGCCGGTCAGCAGCTCGTAATTCGGCTGCAAGTTTGCCACCCGCACCCGATAGGCCCGCTTCTCGCCCTGCACCACCGCCTGCTCGCCGGGCCGGAGTACCAGGCTCGTCGGCTGACCACCATCGACCTGCACGACGGCCTGTCGCCGGTAGACGGCGATGTCGCCCTCGAGCTTCTGGGAGTAGTAGATCCCCGAGCCGAGAACCAGCACCAAGATGCCCAGGTGGGCCGACCAGGTACCCAGATTGGGCAGATCGAGGGGGATCCTGCGCAGGGTCGCGGAGCACAGGGACAGGCAGAGCAGCCCCACCAGGACCAGGAAAGGCCACCAGGTGAACCACTCCATCTCGGTCTTCTCGAAGGTCTGGCGCGGAAACCACTCGAAGGGGTAGGTTCCCGCCGAGCCGACCCAGCAGTAAACCAGCACCAGGGTCAGCACCGTCACCCCGAACCACATGTTGCCGAAGAAATCAGCGCATCGAAGTAGAAAGGGGGGACGGCTGTACTG
>JALTMS010000627.1 GCA_027001345.1 Acidobacteriota bacterium
CCTGGGGCAGCGACTCCGGCGGTGCGGAACGCGAGAATACGAATCCCGCCGGCTGCCCCTGAGATTGCCTTCGCCCCCTGCCCACCGCGGAACCCGCGTGGTGCGGGGGCTGCGGTGCCGTCGGGGAGGATTTCCGCGATGCCGAGGGTTTCCGCGGCGGTGTGTCACCCGGCACGGTCTGCCTTCGCTACGGTTGGGCCGGGCACAGCCGGCTCCTGCAAGGCTACGGTGAATGTCGAGCCCTGACCGAGTTCGGAATCGACCTCCACCGAGCCGCCGTGGAGCTTGATCAGGTGGCGGACGATGGCCAGGCCCAGGCCGGTGCTGCCCTTTTCTTGCGAGCGGGAGGGGTCGGCGCGGAAGAAGCGCTGGAAGACGCGCCCGAGATCCTCGGCGGCAATGCCCAGACCCGTGTCTTCGATGGTAATCGTCACTCGCCCTTCCCGCCGTCCGCCGGAGATTCGCACCCGGCCGCCTTGCCGGTTGAACTTCATGGCGTTGTCCAGCAGGTTGACCAGCACCTGCTCGAGTCGCCGCCGATCGGCCTGCACCTCGAGGGGCCCGTCGAAGTCGACCTGCAATTCGAGTTCCTTGTCCTGGTAACGGGGCAGCAGGCTCGTGGCGACCTCCTCGGCCAACGCCGCAGCATCGACGGTCTCCAGCTCCAGGGTGATCGCGCCGGTCTCGATGCGCGACAGGTCGCTGAGGTCCGAGACCAGGTCGGCCATGCGCTCGGCATGGCGCTCGATGGTCTCGAGAAAGCGTCGGGCGGCCTGGGGATCGTTCATGGCGCCCTCGAGCAGGGTCGTGGCAGCGGCGCGGATCGAGGTCAGGGGTGTCTTCAACTCGTGGGAGAGGTCGCCGATGAAGCGCTGTCGGGTCGCTTCGAGGGCCTCGAGGCGTGTGGTGTCGAAGAGCAGCGCCACCACACCGATGGCCTTGCGCGAGCCGCTGCGCCGGAGGGGCAGGCAGGTGACCTCGTAGCAGGATGCGGTGGCTCCCAGCGAGCGCAGGCTGCGGCGGGACTCCTCGCCTCGTTCGAGAGCCTGCTCGATCATTTCCACCAGATCGGGGTGACGCACCACCTCGGTGAACAGTCGGCCCGCGGGCTGTTCACCGACCGTGCAGATCGTCTGCGCGGTGGCATTGACCAGGCGCACCCGGCGCCGGGCATCGATCACCAGCACCCCCTCGCGCACTCCACCGATCACCGAGTCGAACAGATCCTGCCGGCGGTGCATTTCGCTGCGGCGAGCCGCCAGGGCGTCACGCAGACGACCGACGGCGTCGGCGAGCCGGCCCACTTCGTCGGCGGTGGTGGCGGGCAGCGGCGCGGGTTTCTCTCCCCGTGCGATGCGCTCGGCGGCATCGGCGAGCTTCTCCACCGGCCGTGACAGGCGGCGGATGCCGAGATAGGCCAGCAGAGTGAAGGCCAGCAGCGAGACGAAAAACAGCCCGATCGACGAGCCGAGGTATTCCAGGCGTGCGAGAGTCACCGCCCGCTCGGGCAGGGCCAGGCGCAGGATCACCGGCGGCGCCGGCTCACTCACCAGCCGCGCCAGGTAGAAATAGCTTTCTCCGGTGCTCGCCGAAAGGCGGTGAGCCTCACCCCAGCCGGTGGCCAGGGCCGCGATCACCTCTGGACGTCCGGCGTGGTTCTCCAGCAGGGGCAGGCCCTCGAGGCCCATGCGCGAGTCGGCCAGCACCACCCCCTGGGCATCGATCAGGCTCACCCTGGCTTCGAGACGGGCGCCCCAACTCTCGATGATGGGTTGCAGCGCCCGGGGACTCCGCCGCCCCTCGGCGCGAAGTTCCTGCAAGCGGTCGCCGAGCAGTGCAGCCTCGTCGCGCAGCCGGGCGGTGTAGTGCGCCCTGACCGCGTTGCCCACCACCCAGTAGGCGCCGGCTCCCGCCACCAGCGAGCCGATGGCGGCGACGACCAGCAGAGAGAGCAGCAGGCGGTGCCGGAGTTTCACGGGCTACGAGCCTTCCTGGGACAGGCGGGGGTGACGGACCACGGTGCCCTCGACCATGTAGATCACCTGCTCGGCCACATTGGTCGCCTGATCGCCGATGCGTTCGAAGTACTTGGCCACGAAGGTCAGGCGGATCGAGCGGGTGATGGTGGCGGGGTCTTCCATCATATACGAGACCAGTTCGCGGAAAATGGCCTCCGTGCGGTGGTCGAGTTCGTCGTCGAGGGCGATGACTTCCCGCGCCTGCTCGGCGTCCCGCCGTACGAAGGCGTCCAGCGATCCCTGCACCATCGTTCGGGCCCGCTGCGCCATCTTCGGCAGGTCGACCAGCGGTTTGACCGGCGGCTCGGCTCCCAGTTCGATCGCCCGCTCCGCGGTATTCACCGCCTGGTCGGCCATCCGCTCGAGTTCGGGGAGAATCTTCATCGCCGTGGTGACGAAACGCAGATCCCGCCCGGCGAGCTGATAACGGGCAAGGATCTGCATCGCCAGTTTGTCGGCCTCGAGTTCCAGGGCATCGATGCGCAGGTCTTCGCGAATCACCTGTCGGGCCAGGTCGTCGTCACGACCGACGAGGGCCTCCACCGAGCGCTCGATGGCCTGTTCGACCAGGCCGCCCATGCGCTGGATGGTGGCGGCGAGTTCCTCGAGCTGCAGCTCGAATGTGCGTTCCATGATGCCGTCTCCCCGATCAGCCGAAGCGGCCGGTGATGTAATCCTCGGTCTGCTTCTGCCGCGGATTGAGGAACAGTTCGTCGGTCTCGCC
This sequence comes from Acidobacteriota bacterium, assembly GCA_027001345.1. Classification (GTDB taxonomy): domain Bacteria; phylum Acidobacteriota; class Polarisedimenticolia; order J045; family J045; genus JALTMS01. Next base: position 2,743 of record JALTMS010000627.1, read on the forward strand.
GAATTCGATCAGCTTGCCGAGGTAGAGAAAAGCCGTGTAGTCCGAGGCGCGGGAGGCCTGCTGCATGTTGTGGGTCACGATGACCAGGGTGTAGTCCTTTTTCAACTCCTGCATCAGCTCCTCGATGCGCGCCGTGGCGATCGGATCGAGGGCCGAGCAGGGCTCATCGAGCAGGATCACCTCCGGCTCGATGGCGATCGCGCGGGCGATGCACAGCCGCTGCTGCTGACCGCCGGAGAGCCCGAGGGCGGAGTGCCGCAGCCGGTCCTTGACCTCGTCCCACAGCGCGGCGCCCCGCAGCGAGCGTTCGACGATCTCGTCGAGTCGGGCACGTTCGCGAATGCCATGGATCCGCGGGCCGTAGGCGATGTTCTCGTAGATCGACTTGGGGAAGGGATTGGACTTCTGGAACACCATCCCCACCCGTCGCCGCAACGCGTTGACGTCCACTGCCGGATCGAAGACCGACTGGCCCTCGAAGCGGATGTCGCCCTCGACGCGCACCGAGTCGATCAGGTCGTTGAGGCGATTGATGCTGCGCAGCAGAGTCGACTTGCCGCAGCCCGACGGTCCGATGAAGGCCGTGATGCGGTTCTTGGGCACCGTCAGTGAAATGTCGAACAGGGCCTGGCTCGACCCGTACCACAGCGAAAGCCGCTCGATCTCGAGCACGATCTCGCTGAGCTTCGGCTGGACGCTCATCGACTGCCTTTCTTTCACGGGGTGAAGCGCGATCATACCGCGGCCCCCGCGTACTTGCGGCGCAGGTGGTTGCGGATCCAGATGGCGAGCAGGTTCATGGCCACCACCACGCCGACCAGCAAAAGGGAGGTGGCGAAGACCAGGGGCCGGGTGGCTTCCACGTTGGGACTCTGGAAGCCCAGATCGTAGATGTGGAAGCCCAGGTGCATGAACTTGCGTTCGAAGTGGATGAAGGGGAAGTGGCCGTCGAGGGGCATCGCCGGAGCCAGCTTGACCACTCCGACGAGCATCAGCGGCGCGACTTCCCCCGCGGCACGTGCCATGGCCAGAATCATGCCCGTCAGAATACCGGGAGCGGCGGCGGGCACGACCACCTTCCAGATCGTCTCGAAGCGGGTGGCGCCGAGGGCCAGCGAGCCCTCGCGCACGATCCGCGGCACGGCCGCCAGGCCCTCCTCGGCAGCCACGATCACCACCGGTACGGTGAGCAGGGCCAGGGTCAGGCTGGCCCACAGGATGCCCCCCGTGCCGAAGGTCGGGGTGGGCAGCGCCTCGGCGAAGAACAGTCGGTCGATCGAGCCGCCCACGGCGTAGACGAAAAAGCCCAGGCCGAAGACGCCGAAGACGATCGATGGCACGCCGGCCAGGTTGTTGACGGCGATGCGCACGATCTTGACGAACCACCCCTCGCGGGCGTACTCCCGCAGGTAGATCGCGGCCAGCACGCCCAGCGGCGAGACGGCGAAGGACATCAGGAAGACCATCATCACCGTGCCGAAGATGGCGGGGAAGACGCCTCCTTCGGTATTCGATTCCCGGGGTTCGCCGAGCAGGAACTCGGCGGCGCGCGAACGGTAGAGCGCGAGTCGGCCCCAGGTGGAAAGGGCGTTGGCTCGCACCAGGCGCACCACGTGACCGGCGGGAATGGCTTTTTCCGTCCCGTCGGCCGCCTCCAGCAGCAGTTCTTCCCGCAGAAAGGCTCGGCGCCGTTCCTCCAGTCGGCCGGCGAGTTCCTCGTAGTGGCTGCGTCGGGCGAGCAGACTGCGCTCGATCTCGGCCCGCCGCGGATCGTCGTCCGCCACGCCATCGAGGTCGAGACGGCGCGCTTCGAGGCGCAGGTTCTCGATTTCGCGGTTGACCTCGCCAATCTCCTTTTTCTCCAGCCGGTGGATACGTTTCAGCTCGCGCCGCTTGCGGGCGTGGAGCGCGGGCCAGGCGGCGGCCGCCGCCCGAGGATCAGCGGCCAGCACCTGATCGCCGCTGCGGATCGCCTGCAACCGGCCGTAGAACTTGCCCCACTCCAGCCGCTCGATGAGCAGCAGGTCCTCCGGGTACGTGGCGTGCTCGATGCGGCTTTCGTCGATCCAGATGAAGTCGTGTCCGGTCAGATCGCGATTGCCCACCATCAGCCGGATGCGGTGCCGGGCTTCCGCGTGCTCGTCATCGGAAGGGATCTCTTCCCGCTCGACGATTTCGCCAGCCACCACGCTGCCGTCGTCGAGGGTCAGCTCGACCACCGGACTCTGCCAGAAGTAGCCCATGCCGTGGTAGAGCAGCAGGCCCAGCAGGCCGGCGACCAGCAGCAGGCAGAGCGCCAGCGCACCGCCGCAGAGGGCGGTGGAGGTGATGCCGATGACTTCGCTGACGGGGCGTCGACTGCCGGCCATGGGCTCCTCTAGAGGTTGGCGTAGCGGCGCCGCAGGCGACTGCGTACCACTTCCGCGAGAGTGTTGACCACGAAGGTCAGCAAGAACAGCAACAGGGCCGAGAGGAAGAGCGTGCGGTAGAGCGTGCCGCCGAAAGGTGCCTCGGGGATCTCCACTGCGATGTTGGCCGACAGGGTGCGGAAACCGTTGAACGGATTCCAGTCCATGATCGGGGTGTTGCCGGTGGCCATCAGGACGATCATCGTCTCGCCCACGGCTCGGCCGAAACCGATCATGATCGCCGAGAAGATGCCCGGACTGGCGGTGGGCAGCACGATGCGGGTGACCGTCTGCCAGCGATTGGCACCCAGAGCCAGGGAGCCGGAGATCAGGTTGCGGGGGACGTTCGAGAAAGCGTCTTCCGAGACACTGAAGATGATCGGAATCACCGCGAAGCCCATTGCCAGTCCGACGACGATGGCATTGCGCTGGTCGAAGGGGATGCCCGAGGTGTCGACCAGCCACTGGGTGAAGGAGCCGCCGAAAAACAGTCGTTCGGTGGGTCCCGCCAGGGCTGTCGCCGTACCCGCCGCCAGCAGGATCACCACGCCGTAGAGCAGCACCTCGGTGCCGGGACGCAGGCGGGCTCGCAGGGCGCGGGGCAGGCGATCGAAGGCCAGGCCCGCGGCCGCCACCGCCAGGGGGATCAGCAGCAGAGCCAGCAACAGGCCGGTGAACGAGCGCTCGATGCGGGGGGCCAGCCACAGGCCGGCGAGGAAACCGAGCACCACGCTGGGAAGGGCGGCCATGATCTCGACGATCGGCTTGATCACCCGCTTGAGGGAGGGGTGCAGGAACTGGGAGGTGTACATCGCGCCGAACACTCCCAGCGGAATGGCCAGGATCAGCGAATAGAACGTGCCCTTGAGGGTGCCGATCAGCAGCGGCACCAGGCTCAGCTTGGGCTCGAAATCATCGCTGCCGCCGCTGGACTGCCAGGTATAGGAAGGGGCCGGGTAGCCTTCGTACCACACCTTGCCGAACAGCGCTCGCAGGCTGATTTCCGGATGGGGATTGTCGATCGACAGCCGATACAGGCCCGCACTGTCGAGCAGCAGGGCGCCGTCGGCCTTGGGTGAGAAGGCGGCGGCGGCCGGAGCACCCTCGAGCACTCGCCCGGTCCACAGGGTGCGACGGGAGGTGGCGTAGTACAGCCCCACTCCACCCCCGTCGTCGATGGCGATGAAGCCCTTGTTGCGCTGAGAGGCGAGGATCGACCGAATCGCGCCCCGCTGACCACTGAAGCGATGGACCCGCACCAGTTTCGGGCCGTCGTGGCCACGCAGCGGGAACCAGGTTTCCAGGCTGCCGTCGGCCCGGCCGACTACCAGGGTGCCGCCTCCGATCAGCACCTCGATGGCGGTGACGCCGGCACCCTCGGCCGGTGCGAGAGCCGGCTCGGCGGGGCCGTCGTCCAGACTCCAGACCACCAGGGCTCCCGAGCGGCTGCCACCGAAAAGGCGCCGGTGGTCAGGTCCGAGGGCCAGGGTGTCGAGCCCGGCGGGTGCGGGCAGGGAGTAACGGGTTTCGTCCCACTCCATCTCGCCGCTCAGGAAGTTTTCGCTGCCTTCCCGGCGCACCACGCTGACCTCGCCGCCGCGCACGGCGGCAACGGTCTCGATGCCCTCCGGACTGCGCCCGGCGACGAACGCTGGAATCGACCGGGGGTCGGGCTCCGTCCCGGGCCAGGGGTCGATGGCCACGGCCTGGCCGACGGTGGGGTGGATCGACCGCAGGTCTCCCTCGAAGCGGACCTCGAAGGTGTAGGGAACGATCCATATCCGACCGCGGTCGTCGAGCGCCGCGAAGAGCGAGGCGCCGACCGCGGTGCGGGCGCGACGGAGGTGCTGGCCGTCTTCGAGGGGGAGCGCCCAGCGGCCGATCTCGCTGCCGTCGTCGAGGGACAGCCCGCGCACCGTGCCGTCGGCGTCGAGCAGCAGGGCCGTCGAGCGGTACTCGTCTTCCGCCAGAGCCAGCGCCGAGCTGCACTCCGGGCGCAGGGGCGGGAGGCGTTCAACCCGGGCTCCGCCAAACAGGGGCAGGACCTCGAGCAGGATGAAGAGCAGGATGCAGAGGATCGCGCCGATGATGCTCAGCCCCCCCGCCATCACGGCCCAACGGCCGAGCCGGTCGGTCAAGCGGCGCCGACGGGACGTGGTGGAGGCGGGGGAGATCGGTCTCGACATCGGTCGCGGCGGGCTAGTCGACCAGCTTTCGCCCGGTGGCAACCAGCTTGTGGTTCAGTGGCAGGTAGCCATCCTTGACCACGATCCTCTGGCCCTCTCGGGAGAGCACGAAGCGGACGAACTCGCGCACCAGCGGATCGATCGGGCGGTTGGGAGCCTTGTTGATGTAGAGGTAGAGGAAGCGGGAGAGGGGATACTTGCCGCTGAGCACGTCCTTCGTGTCGGTGCCGTAGAACGCCCCGCCCTTCTTCGAAAGCGCCACGGTCTTGACCGCCGAGGTGCGGTAGCCGATGCCGCTGTAACCGATGCCGTAGACATCCTCCGCCACACCCTGCACGACCGAGGCGGAGCCAGGCTGCTCCTTGACGGTGTCCTTGTAGTCGCCCTTGCACAGTGCCTTCTTCTTGAAGTAGCCGTAGGTGCCCGATGCGCTGTTCCGGCCATAGATGCTGATCGGCCGATCGGCAAAGCTGCCCTTCAGGCCCAGCTCGCCCCAGGTCCGGATCTGGCTCGGTGCACCGCACTTGCGAGTTTTGGAGAAGATGGCGTCGACCTGGGCCAGCGTCAGCTTCTCGATCGGGTTGTCCTTGTTGACGTAGACCGCCAGAGCATCGATGGCCACGCGGATCGGAGTCGGCTTGTAGCCGAATTTCTTTTCGAAGTCGTCGATTTCGGTGGGCTTCATCAGCCGGCTCATGGGGCCGATCTGGGCCGTGCCGCTGATCAGGGCCGGCGGCGCGGTGGACGAGCCCTTGCCCTCGATCTGAATCTTCACGTTGGGGTAGCGGGTGCGAAAACCCTCGGCCCAGAGGGTCATCAGATTGTTCAACGTGTCCGAGCCGATGGAGTTCAGGCTGCCGGAGACGCCGCTGGTCTTCTCGTAGTGACCCACCGCCGGATCGACCTTGACGGCCTGGCCGAAGCTCACCGCCGCGGTGAGAAAGATCACAGTGCCCACGATCCAAGTCTTCATCTTCGCTCTCCTGATCTGGTCGCAATCGTCTCGACGCAGGAGAGCTTGCCCGTCAGGGGTGACAGGGCGGGGGAGGCGATGTGTCGATCGTGTGACAACCCTCGCCGCCGTTCCTGATGTGGATGTCCCGCTGGGGAAAGGGAATCTCGATCCCCTCGGCGGCGAAGTTCTTGTAGATCGCCGTCAGCAGCAGGTCGGTGACCAGCCCCCGGGCGCCCGGCTCGTCGATCCAGCAAAGCAGTTCGAAATCCAGGCTGCTGTCGCCGAAGGCGCGGAAACGCACGCGGGGTGCGGGATCGCTGCAGACTTCGCGGGTCGTGGCCGCCACTTCCTCGAGCACGCGCCGGACCTGGTCGATGTCCGATCCATAGGCCACGCCGACGCGGATGCGAATCCGGTACTTGGGCCAGGGACCACCGCTCTCGTTGACGATCTTGGCCCCGCCGATCACCGAGTTGGGGATGATGATCTCCACGTCGTCCCGAGTCAGCAGGCGGGTCGAGCGCAGGCCGATGTGGGTCACCTGGCCCCGGTCCTCGCCGTCGAGCACCACGTAGTCGCCCACCTTGTAGGGCGCATCGACGAGGATGAAGACTCCGGCGAAGAGGTTGCCCAGGGTGTCCTTGGCGGCGAAGCCGACGGCGATGCCGATGATGCCCGCCGAAGCCAGCCAGGCGGTCAGGTCGATGTTCCAGATCAGGAAGGCGAAGTAGGCCGCGCCACCCACCAGCACCACCCGCACCGTGTTGTCCAGCAGGGGCACGGCACTGGCGTGGATCCGGCGGGAAGCCAGGGGTCCGGAGGACAGGGCCCGCAGCACCGCGCTGCTCAGGCGCATGCCGGTGGTCAGCCAGATCAGCAGCAGCAGGGTCTGGAACAGGCGGGTGGTGATGCCCACCGGCCCCGCGGGCAGGGCCAGCGGGGGCAGGGCCAGCAGCAGGCCCGAGACGAGCACCGTGACGAAGACCGGCCGGCGCAGGATCTGCACCGCCTGGTCGTCCACGCTGGTCCGGGTCCGGCGAGCCAGACGGCCGACCACCGAGCAGAGGATCCACTCGACGATCTTGGCCAGCAGCAGGGTGCCGAGCAGGATCGCCACCGACTGCACCCAGCCCACCGAGCCCCATTCCGCGATCAGCCAGCTCAGAGTCTCCATGGGGAGCAGTCTACCCCGGCCGGCTTCCGATAAACCCAGACCGGTGCGGTAGTTTGACGGACTGCCGAGAAAGACTATGTTAATCCTCGGTGGCCCCGGGACTCGAGGAACGGAGATGGTTGAGAAGATTCAGTGGGACGATCGCTACGCCATCGGGATCGAGCGGATCGACGCGCAGCACCGGAAGATCATCGGACTGATCAATCGCCTGGTGGATCTCAGCGGAGTGACGACTGACAGTACACTGATCGAAGACACGCTCAACGAGATGACCATCTACGCCACCGAACACCTGGACGACGAGGAACGGCTGCTCGAGCGCTGCGGCTATCCCCACCTCGACGAGCATGCGGCGGCCCACAAGGAGTTCCGCAAGTGCACGGCGCTGCTCTGCTACAGCGTCGTCGAGGGACGGGTCGTCGTGCCGGAAGAGATCCTCACTTTCCTCTGCCACTGGTGGTCCGCGCACATCCTCCATGACGACATGGCCTATCGTGATCACGTGACGACCGGGTGCGGGGTCGCAGCCGAAGGGCTCGCTAGCGATGGAAGCGGTAGCCCACGCCGATGACCGTCTCGATGCGCTCCGACTCGGGGCCGAGCTTCTTGCGCAGGCGGCGGACGTGGGTGTCCACCGTGCGG
>JALTMS010000628.1 GCA_027001345.1 Acidobacteriota bacterium
ACTCCTCCTCCTGTCAGCCACTTGAAGCTCTGTCCGGCGGCAGCGCGGACGGTATCGGGAACCTGGCACGCTACGTGCTTGACTTACTGTCCGATTAGTTTTTCCGGTTCCTGGAGGACGGATGGCTGGACAAGGGGCTCTGGAGAGAAAGGTTGTGGGTGTCCGCACACTTCCGCACTTGCCGCTGCTCTATCGATCCGGCGTGCTGGTGGTGCTGGCGCTCCTGGCGGCGCTACCGGCTCTGGCCGCCGGCGGCAATCCATGCCTGGAGTGCCACGAAGATCAGGCCGTGGCGCTCAGCGTGACGCCCCATCGGAGCGTGGCTACCGAGAGTTCTGCATTCTGCACGGCCTGCCATGGCGATGGAACCCAGCACCTCGCATCCGCGGATGCGGCCGCAATTCGCGGGCCGTCGAAACTCAGACAGTGGTCGCCCGATGAGCGCTCGGCAGCGTGTCTGAACTGTCACCAGCAGTCCACGCCCCAGTGGGGTGTCGCCGAGCACAGGAATGAGGTGAGCTGCTGGGAGTGTCACGAGGGTCAGGCGCTGCACTGGCAGCCGACTCGCCAGGCGCTCTCGCCCGCTCCGGCAGCGGGTGCCGATCGATCCGGGTGGACCACTTGCACACGCTGTCACCCGGAAGTTCGCAACGAGTTTCGCCTCGAATACCATCACCCGGTCGAAGAAGGCCAGGTTCGCTGCGTCGATTGCCACCAGGTTCACGGAGCGCAGCCACAGGCCCAGGCCGCCGAGGCGGCCACCGCCCTGTGTGTGCGCTGTCACCAGGAGCAGTCGGGGCCCTTCCTCTTCGAGCACCCCGTGATCACCGAGGACGGCTGCGTTGCCTGCCACAGGCCCCACGGCTCGTGGAATCGAGACCTGCTCACGAGTACCGGGCAGGGGATCTGCATCAGTTGTCACCTGCAATCCAATTTTCCCGGTGTGGGCCAGACCCCACATGACTTCCGACTATCCGGAGGGGCGCGCTGCTGGGACTGCCACTCGGATGTTCATGGCTCCAATACGACACCCGACTTCAATCCACGAGGAAGGAGGTGAGCCATGATTCGAGTTCTGACCATTGCTAGCGCGCTGACCATCACCCTGCTCGCCATGCTTCCCGCGTCCTGGGCCGGAGAAAGCGGCCATCTCGCCGTCGCAGTTCAGGCCGTCGGCGAAGAGGGAGACGCCGGGCATTTCGCCGAGAACTCGGGTGGACTCCAGTCCGGAGTCGCTCTCGAATCGCTGCGGTGGCAAGTCGAGGACGACGAGAAACTCATCACGCTCGACGCGGCGTTCGACACCGGCCGGTCCGGGTGGTTCGACTTGAGCGTCAGGCGAGGCGCCTGGACCCTCGACTTCAGCAGCACGATCAAGAACGGATGGTCGGACACCTCTTTTGCCAACGACTATCTGCCCTCGGGAACCGCGGTTTCGGGTCTGTTTCCAGGTACCACTGCCCTGGCGTCGTCTTTCGGAGTCGACGAGCCCAGGCTGCAGAGGATCTGGGCCGTGGCTCGGTTGCAGCGCCGTTTTTCAGCATCCGCCTATCTTCGCCTGAACCTTCGCCTGAACCAGAACGATGGTGAGCGGGTGCCGAGCTTTGGCGGCTATTCCTTCTCTGAGGTCGGCACGCTCGCCGCCTACACCGCGGGACTCGAGCGCTTCGATTCCGACGCCAGTGAATTGAGTCTGGAGGCCGGCTGGAAGTGGGCCGCGATCACTTTTCGCGGAGAAGCGGGCCTCGCTTCACGCACCGACAGCACCCGATCCCGGACCCCCGTGTGGGGTGTCGATGAGCAACTGGCCTGGAACGACTGGAGCAGCAACCAGGACGTCGACACCAGGTGGCTGGCGTTGTCGGCAGCCTGGAGCAAAGATCAGTGGTCCGTTTTCGGATCTGCCCTTTACAGCACTTCGGAACTCACTCCCCGATGGGAGGATCGCGAGCTGGATCCCTCGGGCGCTCTCGCCGTGCCGGGCTTGCAGGTCAAGACGGGCAAGATCGATCAGTCGCGCTGGGCGGGCGCAGTGGGAACGACCTGGAGCCCCCGGCCGCATCTCGCTCTGACCGCTTCGGTGGATGCCAGGAACGACCAGCGGGACGGCAACCTGTCTCTCGACCTGCTCGGTAGCTCCTTTGCCGCGGCTCTGGCGGATCGGGACGAGCGCCGAGCGGGGATCACCCTCAGCGCTCGCACGAGCTTCGGCGGCGGGCGCCTGCGCGCGAGAGTGCGACAGGAGAGTTCGCGACTCGACACGACCGAGAAACGGGACGAATTCCTCCAGGTCACTCGACGGGACCGGGATCTTCTCCGCGCCGATGTCCGCTACAGCCGAAAGGTCAAGCGGACGCGTGTGAATCTCTGGGGCCGATACCGGAAGATCGACACGACCGTCGATCTGATCGAACTGTTCGACGGCTACATCACAGGCGACAGGCAAACGAAGGAGAGTGCCTTCGGAGGCGGCCTTGTCTACACCGCAGCGCATCTTCGCGCCGGTGTCGAGGCGTCGGTTTCGAGTACCGATGTCGATTCGGATCAGCCGGCATTCGATCCGATCTTCGATCCCTCGCAGACCCTGACAGCGATTTCGGGTCAGGAGAGTCAGAAGCGCCTGAGCGGCAATCTGGGATGGACTGGAGAGCGGGCTCAGGGGTGGATCGAAGTCGGCCTGATCACTCTCGAATACGACTACTCCGACAGTGGCGTCGCCGGCGCCTTCGTCCCGCTTTCGGAAAAGGTGACGGGAACCGTCGTTGCGCTCGGTGGCCAGTGGTCGGCCTGGCGCAAGGGCAATCTCAGGGCGCGCCTGGAAATGATCGACGACGGATCCGATCTGGATCGGCAACTGACGCGCGCGAGTCTGGAGGCATCCCATTCACTGCGAGAGAAGCTGGATCTATTCGCCAGGTGGGCGATGTGGGATCTCGTCGATGCGAGGGCCAAGAGCGATGAATACACCTATCAGATTTTCACCGCGGGCGCACGTCTCAGCTGGTGAACGGAGGGCGAGGTGATGAGGGCGAGATCAGTGGTAGCACTTGTAGCCGTTGCGGCAGTCTCTCTCGTCGCACTGGGGGCCAGCCCCCGCCTGCGCGATGGCTGGCGTCACAGTCGGCTCGGGAGGGATCGCATCGTCAAGATCGACGAGAAGGCGGATGCGGCGAACATCCTGGCGATTCATGATCGCTCGTCGTCCGACTACGATGGGAACTGTCTCGAGTGTCACGCAGGGGTGCTCGAGGAGGGGTCTCAGGATCCGAGGATTCTCTCCTTTCACCAGGCGATGATTCCCTATATGCCGGGGTACAACCCGGCCCACGGGCCATCGAACGAAACCTGCACGCAGTGCCACGATCAGGTCGATCTTCTGCTCGACTCCTCGGGCGGGCTGCGTGTGCGGGTCAATCCGGAACTCTGCGCACTGTGCCACGGTCCCGCCGGTCCCGGACCGGTCTACTACCAGCGCTAGGGAGACCCACCATGACGACACGGAAAGACCGTAAACCTTTCGAGTTCCAGGGTCCGATCGTAGATCGTCGGGCGTTCCTCAGAACGGCAGCGATGGCGGGAGCGGCGCTGAGCGTCGGCCCGAGCATGCTGCACGGATCGGTCGCCGAGACGATGAACTACGGGAATCCGGACATCCTGGAGACCGACGCGAGCGCCGCGATCATTCGCTCGATCTGCCTGATGTGCCATTCCGCGTGCGGGATTCAGGGCAAGGTGGTCGATGGCGAAGTGCTCAAGATCGATGGCAATCCGTACCATCCCAACAGCTTCCTACCGGCCGAGCGACTGGACTACACAACCGACGTCCAAGAGGCTGATCTCGTGCGCGGCAAGTGCTGCGTCAAGGCTCAGGCGGCGATGCAGACCGTCTACGATCCCTATCGCCTGAAGGCGCCCCTCAAGCGCGTCGGTCCGCGTGGTTCCGGCCAGTGGCAGGAGATCAGTTGGAAGCAGGCTCTCGACGAGATCGCCGACATCCTGCGACCCTACTACGCCCCGGAGACCCCGATCGACGAGGGTTTTCCGGAGTTCGGCAACCTGCCGAACAAGGTCGTCTTCACTGCCGGTCGTATCGAGCATGGTCAGAAGGAGTTCACCGACCGGATCTGGAAGAGCGGCTTCGGCACGGCTAACTATCGCCACGACCACACCAGCATCTGCGAGATTTCCCATCACGTGGGCCTGGATCTGGTCACGGGATACAAGAAGCACCACTTCAAACCGGACATTCTGAACTCCGACTACATCATCTGGTTCGGCACCCGGCCGCTCGAGGCGGCGTTTCCGATGCAGACTCTTTCCGGAATGGTCGCCCAGTTCCTCGACAATGGCGGCACGATGGTCACGGTCGATCCGGTGTTTTCGAATACCGCCGCTCGCTCGCACCACTGGCTGGCGATCAAGCCTGGGACGGATGCGGCGCTGGCTCTCGGAATGGCGCGCTGGATGATCGACAACGAACGCTACGACCGCGAGTTCCTGACCAACACGGCGGCACAGGTCAACGGAGAGAAGTGTTTCAGCGACGCGACCTTCCTGGTCAATACGGATACCGGCGAGTTCATTCGTGACGGCGCCGGCGACAACATGGTCTGGAAGGACGGCTCCGCCTGGCCCGCCGGATCGGCACCGGGTTTCAAGGGTGAACTCGAGCCCGGTCCGCTGACCGTTGCCGGTCAGTCGGCACGGACGGCCTGGTCGCTGATGGTCGAGAGGGTACGGGAGAAGACCCTCGACGAGTACGCGGAGATCTGCGGCATCGACGCGAGCAAGATCGCCGAAATCGCGGGAGGCTTCTCCGCCGCGGGCAAGCGCGGGGTGGCCAATCCCTACCGGGGATCGGTGCAGCATACGAATGGTGCCTACAACGTCTTCGCGATCAGTCTGCTCAATGTTCTCAACGGCAACTTCGACTGGAAGGGCGGCAATTCCATCGGCGGTTCCCACTGGCACGAGATGGGAGGCAAGGTCGCCGGCCAGGTTTCGCTCAAGTCGGTTCCGGGAGGCAATTCCCCCTCCGGCGTGCCGATCTCCCGCCATGGCGTCGATTACGAGAAGGACGCGCCGAACCTCCATGCACGCGACGGATACCCGGCCAAGCGGCCCTGGTTCCCGTTCGTCAAGTACTGGAACTACCAGGAGATCCTGCCCTCGATCAAGGACGAGTACCCTTACGGTGTCGATGTTCTGATCATGTACTGGAACGACATGCTCTATTCGACTCCGGCGGCTCGGGACGTCGGAGAGGCCGTGATGGCCGACGAGAAGAAGATCCCGCACATCATCGCCTTCGATATCCTGATCGGCGAGACTTCGAAGTGGGCGGACTACATCCTTCCGGATACGACCTGGCTCGAACGCTGGTCGACGCCCCACGTGGCGCCGGCGATTCTGACCAAGGCGTCCGGCTTCCGGCAGCCTCTGGTCGGGACCTTCTCCGAGGAAGTCATCGGTGGGGCGACGAGGAAGTTCTACGTCTCGCCTTTCTCCCGGGGCAACGTTGCGCAGGACTACTGGCTCGGCACCCAGGACGCCACCGGACCGCAGCTTCTCGAAGACATCCTGATCGCCCTCGGTGGGCGCCTCGGCATTCCCGGCGTGGGTCCCGGGGCCTTCGATATCAGCCAGGCTGCCTCGGGGTATGACTGGCGCGGCGACCTGTACTCCGCCTGGGACTGGTATCTCAACGTTCTCAACAACTTCTCCGTGGAGACGGGTGGCCAGGTCACGGTCGACGAGATCCTCGCCAAGGGTGGGCTCTTCGAGCCGTTGACCGGCTCGCCGAACGATCCGAATGTGGCCTACGACGGCGACTATCTGGCCCACGCGTACAAGGGCATCCTGCACCTGTACATCGAGGATCTGGCGACGACCCGAGATTCGATGACCGGCGAGACCTTCGATCCCTTGCCGCGTTACGCGCCGGTTCGGGATCTGCTGGACAATCCGGTCGAGCCGCCCCCGGGGTTCGATTTTCACCTCGTCACGTATCGCCGCGTCTACCACGCGCAGGGGCGGACGATCTGCAATCCGTGGCTGCAGGGCATCGAGCCCGAGGGTTTCGTCGAACTCAACACGGCTGATGGAGAGCGCCTGGGAATCCGCACCGGTGACTACGTGCGGGTGGAAAGCCCGGATGGTGTGATCATCGCCGGCCGCGCCCGTCTGACGGAAGGCATGCGCCCCGGGGTCGTCGGTGCGCCGCATTCTTACGGGCACTGGGAGATGGGTTCCAACGACGCGAATACGATCAACGGCAACGCCGTGCCCTTCGACAAGGCGCGCAGCAAGGGCGTGTTGCTCAACCATGTGATGAAACTCGACCCGGTTCTGGGGGACGTCACGCTGCAGGACAAGGTTGGTGGTGCGGCTTCGTTCTATGATTCTCCGGTTCGCGTCAGCAAGGCGTCGGGACCGCTGAAGGGAGGAGTGGTATGGCTCAGCAGGGCTGGACAGTCGACCTCACAAAGTGCACTGGATGCCATACGTGCGAGATTGCGTGCAAGGCAGAAAACAATACGTTCCCGCAGCAGTCGCCTCTGGGACTAGAGCACGACTTCGAAGCGGAGCAGGTCAACTGGCGCCGCGTACTCGAGGTCGAGAGCGGATCCTTTCCGCTCGTCCGGCGGGCTTTCTACTCGGTGAGCTGCAATCACTGCGCCGATCCGGCCTGCCTGGCGGCCTGCCCGGTGGGCTCGATCACCAAGCGGAGCGAGGATGGTGTCGTCCTGATCGATCAGGAGACCTGCATCGGATGTCGCTATTGCGAGGCCGTCTGCCCCTACGGTGCGCCGCAGTTCAATGCGCAGACGGGGAAGGTGGAGAAGTGCACCGCCTGTGTGCACCGGCTGGATGCGGGGCTTCTCCCGGCTTGTGCCGACGCCTGCCTGGGCAGAGCCCTGCACTGGGTCGATGAGGTCAGTCCCGGCACGGAAGTTCCTCCCGGATTCGCCGATCCGGCCCTGACCAACCCCTCGATCCGCTGGATTCGCGACAAGGTGCATGGATGAGTCGGGGGGTGAAGACGGAGGCGCCGGAGGGGTCGTCGGTGGACGACGACCTCGCCCGGCTTGCCGATCTGCTGGATTTCTGTGGAGCCTACTGGCTGGGTGGACCGGACGAGGGCCTGGAGGAACTTCTGCGAAGGCCGGAGTGGATCGTCGGTCTGGCTGCGGCGGGTCTCGACAAGCAGGCGGCCGCACTTCGAGAGCCCTCGATGCCATCGCTGAGCGAGCACGCGACACGTTTCGAGAAGCTCCTGCGGGTTCCAGGGGATGACTACGTCCCGCCCTATCAGTCGGCGCATCGGTCAGAAGATGACGAGGAGGTTTGCGCGGCAGTGCGATGTCGGCGGATCTATCGCGCGGCAGGCTATGATGAACGGCCGTTTCAGGATCTGGCTCCCGATCATCTCGGGCATCAGCTTCGCTTTCTCGCCGCGGTCTGCCGCCGCGAGGCGGCCTGTCGTCGCGAGGGGCATTTCGAAGGGGCCGACAATCTTGCCGGGTGGAGGCGAGGGTTCCATGCCGACCATGTCTGGTGGTGGGAACAGTTCTGCAAGACAATGGAGGAGAAGGCGGCGATCCCGCAGATCGAGTTCATCGCCGCTCTGACCCGCTGTCTCGGAAGTCTGGTGTCGGAGGAAATCCCGAAGGAATGACGAAAGGAGGACAGTGCGCCGGCTCAGCATCATCCTCGCCATCGTGGTTGGAGCACTGTTCCTGGGGCTGGCAATTCCCGGGAGTACCCCGGCTCGTGTCTTGCTGTCCATCGTCAGCGGGGACTGGAAGAAAGAAGCGGCGCTGGCTCCGGAAGGCGCTGCCAGCGTCGGGCAGCGGGAGCAGGAGCTGCCCACCCTGCGGGCCGCGGTGGGTGCGATGGTCTCCCCGCAGTGGACCTACGTCGCCTATCGGCGGATCTTCGAGATCGTCGCCCGGCGGCTCGATCGTCGGCTGATCTTCGTCCAGCGGCAGACCTATGGAGAGATCAACGAACTCGTCGCCGAGGGGAGGGTGGATCTGGCCTGGCTTTGCACGGGAGCGATTTCAGATCTTCGGCAGCGCGGACGCTTCGCGGTGGTGGCTGTGCCGGAAGTCGATGGCCGGCAGACCTATCGCTCTTACCTCGTGGTACGTCAAGGCAGTGGAATCGAAGGCATCGAAGACCTGGCGGGGCGCACGATGGTGTTCACCGACCCGCTGTCGCTGACGGGAAGAAAGGTCGTCCTGGACTGGCTGGGCCGGCACGGTAGAGACCCGAACTCCTTCTTCGCATCCGTCTTTTTCAGCCACGGTCACGACAACTCGATCAGGGCCGTCCGGCGTGGCCTCGCCGACGGCGCGTGCGTGGACTCTCTGGTCTACGACTATCTCGCGCGCAAACGAGCCGCGGAGGTCGTCGGGTTGCGGGTGGTCTGGAAGTCGCAGGAGTTTCCCATCCCCCCGATCGTGGTCTCCGAGCGAGCGGACCGAGACTTCGGTGGGAAGATTCGCGCCATTCTCTACAGCCTCGAGCACGACGTCGTCGCCGGCCAGGCACTCGAGGAAATCGGCGTCGACCGCCTCGTGCCGCCGGAGCCCGGACTATACTGACCCGGATCGTGCACGAGCCTGGCCGGGATGAATCGCGATCGAGCGGCATGACTTCCCGGCGGCAGCCAGAGTGAAGGCGCAGTGGACAGCGGATGACGACGAACAGGGAGAGCGGGCAGCGCTTCGTGCCCTTGCGCGCGCAGTTGGCCTTGCTGATGTCGGTGGCCGTGCTGCTCTTTGGGCTGCTGAACCTCCTGGTAGTGGGTTGGTTGAGTTTCAAGTCTCTCAGCCGGGAGCAGGAAAGGCGCCTGGAGTTCGTCGCCGAGCTTCTTGCTCAGCGGGCTCAGGAACCGCTGCTTTTCGACAACCGAGTCGCGCTGGACAGGATGGTGCGGCAGTCGAAGTCGATCGATCCGGACATCGCGTACATTCTGATCAGCGACGCGACATCTCAGCTCGTGGCCCATACTTTCGAGACTGCCGTACCGGGCTGGGTGAGCCCCGGTCGCCGCCGTGCCGAAGCTGTCAGAGGCGTGTTCACCGTCGCGGATGACGATGGTGACAACTATCGCGAGATGGAAAGGCCGATTCTCCGCGGGCAACTCGGGAAAGTCCGTGTCGGGATGGCCGAGGCGCGCATCCGGCACGAGGTGGCGAATCTGCTGTCGATCCTGGCGTTGATGGTTACGGTCCTGCTGGTCACCGGCCTGTTGGCAACCCGGCTGGTCGCACTTCGGGTGACGCGCCCGCTGGAGAAGATCTCCGCTGCGCTCGAGGGCTTTCAGCTCGACGGTCCGGCGCTCCGCCTGAGGCTGGAGACCGGAGATGAGCTGTCGCTGGTGGCGGCCAAGATGGAGACCATGGCCAGCCGTTTGCAAGAGCTGTATGAACAGGAACGGCAGCGAGACCGGGAACTGATGCGCGTCGAGCGTCTGGCCGCCCTGGGAACGCTGTCCGCGGGGATCGCTCACGAAGTGAACAACCCGCTCGCGGGAATCAAGAATGCGGCGCAGCGGCTGGCCAAGACGGCCGATGACCCGAATCGCGTCGAGCGCTATCGGGAGGTCATCTCCAGCTCGGTGGATCGCATCGAGAGGATCATCCGCAGGACGCTTTCTCTCTCGCGCATCGAACGGGCGAGGATACGAAGAGTCGACCTGGCGAGTAGTATCGAACGGGCCGTCGAGCTGGCTCGGCCGAGGCTCGACGAAGTCGGCGCGGAGGTGAAGATCATCAAGGGGCCCGAGCCGCTGATCGTCGAGACGGATTCGGATATCGTCGAGCAGGTGGTCCTGAACCTGCTACTCAACGCCGCCGATGCGGTCGAGATGAACGATGAGGGTGTGCAGCGCAGGGTCGAGGTCCTCGTCGAGCGGGCGGTGGATGGCCGGGTGGTTCTTAGGGTCCGCGACAGCGGGCCGGGCGTGCCGGCAGCCATCGAGGAGCGGATCTTCGATCCCTTCTACACGACCAAGGGCGCGGGCAAGGGGACCGGGCTCGGGCTCGCCGTCTCCTGGCGGGCGGCCAGAGAAATCGGAGGAGAACTGGAACT
>JALTMS010000629.1 GCA_027001345.1 Acidobacteriota bacterium
CACTGGATGACGGAGGCGCGGCAGACGCTCTGGGACATGGCGGAGCGCTGGCGGCAGGAATCAGGCGGGGCGTAGCAGGGGTGATGGTGAGGCATCCAGAGCGCTGCCGGGGATCGGAGCACCAAAGGCCCCCGAGACTCGTCACCAGGCTGCCTGCAGGCGGATGAGGACCCATGGGAGCGGGGGTGTCTTGGCGGTCTCCCGGAGGTTGTACGGCGTCATCCCAGTCCGAGGAACGCCCGTGTCAAAGATGATCGGAGGCGAGACTCAGCCGCGGTCTAGAAGCGGCGGAGCCCATTGCCCCGGGGATCTCCACCCAGCCCCTTGGTGGGTCAGTTTTCGTTTGCCGGGTGGGTAAGGCTTAGCTTGCCGCGTCTACCGCCAGTGAGGCATCGGTCAGATCGCGTCCTTGCCCCGGGCTCCGGTGCGGATCTTGATCACGTCATCGACGCGGTAGACGAAGATCTTGCCGTCGCCGAGCTTGCCGGTGTGGGCGGTGGTTTCGATCGCCTCGAGAACGGGTTCGAGCATCTCGTCGGGAAGGACGATCTCGATCTTGGTCTTGCGGGCGAAGGCGTGGCCCGCCTCGTGCACCGTTTCCGTGTCAGCATCCTCCCCCCGATCCTCGCTGGTCAGGCCCCAGCCGAGGACCTCGGAGACCATCACGCCGGGAAGGTCGCTGTGGGCAGCGAGGGCCTTGAGCACTCTTTCGAGCATGAAGGGCTGAATGATGGCCTTGATCTCGTACATGGCGGACTCCTGTCGTGAGAACGGGCCCGGCCGGGGCCCCGCCTCCATCGGGAAGAGGGGCCCCGGCGGCCGGGGTCAAAGATCGACGTCGACGCGCTTGGCGGCGAACCAGCTATAAATCGTCGGCAGCACCAGCAGTGTGAGCAGGGTGGAGGTGATCAGGCCGCCGATGACCACCGTGGCCAGCGGCCGCTGGACCTCGGCTCCAGCGCTGGTGGCCAGGGCCATCGGCAGGAAGCCGAGAGAGGCGACCAAGGCGGTCATCAGCACCGGCCGCAGCCGGATGCTGGCGCCTTCCATGGCGGCGTGTTCCGGGTCGGCTCCCTCGCGGCGCTTCTGCTCGACATAAGAGATCAGCACCACGCCGTTGAGCACGGCCACGCCGAACAGGGCGATGAAACCGACGCCCGCCGAGATCGAGAAGGGATAGCCCCGCAGGGCCAGGGCGAGCAGGCCGCCGGTGATGGCCAGTGGCACGTTGCTGAAGATCAGGATCGCCAGCCGCCCCGAGTTGAAGGTCGAGTAGAGCAGTACGAAGATCATCAGCAGCGCCAGAGGCACGAGCAGTGTCAGTCTCTGGGTGGCGGCTTGCAGGTTTTCGAACTGGCCGCCCCATTCGATGATCCAGCCGGGAGGCAACTCGACCTGACGATCCACCGCTTCCTGGGCCTCCTTGACGAAGGAGGCCAGATCGCGGCCGCGCACGTTGCTCTCGACGTTGATCCGGCGGCTGATGTTTTCACGGCTGATCTGCGCCGAACCGTCCTCGATGGTGATTTCGGCGATCTGGGACAGCGGGATCAGCCGTGCGGGACCGTCGCCCTCCGCCGGGGCTCGAACGCGCAGGTTGCGTACCTGGTCGAGACTGTGCCGCACGTTACTCGCCGCAAAGCGGGCCTGGAGCACGAAACGCTTTTGCCCTTCGAGCACCACGCCGAGCTGCTTGCCGCCGATGGTCTCCACCACGTCGAGCACGTCCTGGGCGTTGATGCCGTGTCGGGCGATGGCCTCGCGGTCGATGCGTACGCTGAGCATCGGCAGCCCGATGGTCTGCTCGGCCTTGACATCCGCGGCACCGGGGATCTTCTGCAGCACCGCGACGACCTCGTCGGCCTTGCGCTTCATCAGCTTGAGATCGTCGCCGTAGATGTGCACTGCGATGTCCGAGCGCACGCCGGCGATCAGTTCCTGGACACGCAGCTCGATCGGCTGGGAGAAGGAGAAGATCGCACCGGGCACGTTCTCCTTCATCGCCTTGTCGATGGCTTGGATCAGAGCCTCCTTGGTCTTGAAGCGCCAGGTCTTGGGCGGCTTGAGAATCAGGTAGGTGTCACTGATTTCCACACCCATCGGATCGGTGGCGATCTCGGCCCGGCCGGTACGGGAGACCACCGTCTCCACCTCTGGGAACTGCTCGATGATCACCTTCTCGGCGATCGTGCTGATGCGGTTGGACTCTTCGAGAGAGATGCTCGGTGGACGCCAGATCTGCATCGCGATCGCTCCCTCGTCGAGTCGGGGGATGAACTCCGCACCGAGGAAGGGGGCGACGCCGAGGCTGGCGATGAAGACGGTCAAGGCGATTGCCGCGGTGATCACCTTCCAGCGCAGGGCGTGGGCGAGCAATGGGTCATAGACGCGCTTGATCAGGCGGAAGAGCAGGGGTTCCTTTTCGGAGACCTTTTTCAGCAGCAGGCTGGCCAGTACCGGCATCAGGGTCATCGCACAGACCAGCGAGGCAGCCAGCGCGAAGACGACGGTCAGGGCCATCGGGCGGAACATCTTGCCTTCCACGCCTCGCAGGGCGAGGATCGGCAGATAGACGATCATGATGATGCCCACCGCGAAGACCACTGGACGAGCCACCTGGTGGGCTGCGGCGCGAACCTTTTCGATGTGGGTTACGCCGGTTTCGTTCCGCCGGCTGTGCAAGACGCGGACGATATTCTCGATCATCACCACCGAACCATCGACGATCAGACCGAAGTCGATGGCGCCGAGGCTCATCAGGTTGCCCGACAGGCCGGCAAAGCGCATGGCGGTGAAGGCTACCAGCATCGAAAGGGGAATCGCCGCCGAGACGATCAGCCCGCCGCGCAGGTTGCCCAGCAGCAGCAGCAGGATGACGATCACCAGCAGCCCGCCTTCGATCAGGTTCTTGGCCACCGTCTTGATCGTTCGGCGCACCAGATCGGTGCGATCGTAGAAGGTATCGATGGTCACGCCGTCGGGGAGGGTCTTCTTGACCGCCTCGATCTTCTGCTTGACGTTGTCGACCACCACGCGGGAGTTCTCGCCCATCAGCATCATCACGATGCCGACCACCGCCTCGCCGCGTCCGTCACGGGTGACGGCACCCTGGCGAATCATCGGGGCGAATTCCACCTTGGCGATGTCGGAGACGTAGACCGGCGTACCCTGGCGATCGTGGGCCAGGACGATCAGCCCGATATCCTCGAGACTGGTGACCAGGCCCTCACCGCGGATCAGGTACTGTTCTCCCTGGTGGGCGATGTAGCCTCCGCCGACGTTGCGGTTGTTGGCCTCGATCGCCTCGAAGACGTCGGAGAGCGACAGACCGTAGGCCGTCAGTCGCAGCGGGTCGATGCTGACCTGGTAGGTCTTGAGTTCGCCGCCGAAGGAATTGACCTCGACGATGCCGGGCACCGAGCGAAGCTGGTAGTTGACGAACCAGTCGAGGATCGTCCGCAGTTCCATCGGGGTGTAGCAGGCATCGGTGTCCGGTCCATCCGGGTCGCACATCGGCTCGCCGCGGACTTCGAACTGGTAGATCTCACCGAGTCCGGTGGAGATCGGTCCCATCTCCGGCTGCCCGTAGCCCTCGGGGATCTGTTCGCGAGCCGCTGTCAGCCGCTCGGCGACCAGTTGTCGGGCCCAGTAGATGTCGCTGCCTTCCTCGAAGACGATGGTGACCAGCGACAGACCGAACTTGGAGACCGAGCGGATCTCATCGACTCGCGGCAGGCCGCTCATCGCGGTCTCCACCGGGAAGGTGATGAAGCGCTCGACCTCCTCGGGGCCGAGGCCAGGGCTGTTGGTCAGGACCTGGACCTGGATGTTGGTCACGTCCGGTACGGCGTCGATCGGCAACGACTTGAGCGAGAACACGCCCACCACGGCGAGCAGCAGCCAGAGCACGATGACGAGAAAGCGGTTGTTCAGCGAAAAATCGATGATGGCGCGAATCATACCGATCTCCTCAGTGCGCGTGGCCCTCGCCCAGGGATTCCTTGGACAGCTCCGACTTGAGAGTGAAAGACCCCTGGATGACGACTTCCTCGCCTTCCTCGATGCCCTGCAGGATCTCGACCAGGCCGCCAGCCTTGCGGCCCACTTCGACCTCGCGGGCCATGAATCGACCGTCACCCAGGCTGACGAAGACCAGGTTCTCGTCTCCGTTGCGCTGGACGGCCCCTTCGGGGACCACCACCGTGCCCGCGCTCTTGGCGGGAGATGCGTGAGGATCGGAAATCTGCACCCGCACGAACATGCCGGGGCGCAGCGCGCCGTCGGTGTTCTTCACGTCGATGCGAGCCCGAACCGTGCGGGTATCGGTGTCCACCTCGTCACTGAGATAGGTCACCTTGCCGACGAAGACCCGGTCGGGATAGGCGTCGGCCTTGACGCGGATGTCGTCGTCGAGGTGGACGTGCTGCAGGTTGCGCTCGTAGACGTCGATCCAGATCCAGACCGACGAGAGGTCCGCGACGGTGAAGAGAATCGAGTCGGTCGATGCCATTTCACCGAGGGAGATGTGCTTGCGCACCACCTTGCCCGTGATCGGCGCCCGCACCTCGTAGAGCGATGCCTGGGGGTCGTCGTAGTGCACGGCGGCCAGGGCCTGCTGATCGAGGCCGAGCAGGTGGAGGCGCTCTTCCGCCGCACTGAGCACGGCACTCGCTTCCCGCAAGGCGGCCTGTGCGTCGAGCACCTCGCGCTCGGAGGAGATCATCTCGGCGCGCAGAGACTTCTCCCGTTCGTAGTTCTGGCGTGCCAGATCGAGACGCGCTCGGGCCTGCAGATAGTCCGACTTGGCCTGGCCGAGTTCGATGGAATCCATCACCGCCATGACCTCGCCGCGGCGTACCCGGTCACCGAGATCGGCGCGGGCCTCGATCACCCGCCCGGCGATGCGTGGGGTGACGTGGACCAGGCGGTCGCGGTTGAAATCGACCTGCCCGGTGGTCTTGATCTCCGCCGGCAGGTACTGCACCTCGGCGGTGGCTGTGCGGATCGCCGCGCTTTCGAGCAGCTTCGGGCTCAACTCGACCATGCCGGGGGCGTGCTCTTCGCCCTCCTCGTGGCCTTCGCCTTCGTGGTCTTCGCCCTCGTGGGAGTCACCCTGTTCGGCGTGATCTTCCATGGCGGCGTGGTCGTCGGTGGCTGGCGCCGCCGGGCTGCTCCCCGAACAGGCGGGCAGCAAGGCCAGCAGCAGAAAAAGCAAGAGCAGGGTCAAAACCGCGGTAGCGGTGGGCTTGGCCGTCATCGGGAGGACTCCTCATCGAAGAGAGCGGAAAGATCGGTGCCGGAGGCCAGATCGAGGCGGATCTTGGCCAGCCGGGCCTGGGCTACGGTTTCCACGTAGTCACGCTGGGCGAAGGTAAACTCCCTGCGAAACACGATCACCTCGGTCCAGCCGATCTTTCCCGCCTGTAGCGAGCGCTGGAGAAGATCGAGGTTCTGGCTGAGCGTGCCGAGAACCCGTTGTTCGAGGTTGCGAGTCGCGGCGGTGGCCGCGGCGAAGAGTGCGCGGGCGGCGGTCACCTCGCGTTGCACCCGGGCTTCGGTGGCCGACTTTTCGGCCAGAGTCTGCCGGTGCGATGCATCGGCCTCGGCGATCCGGCCGCGGTTGCGGTTGAAGATCGGGATCGACAGGGCCAGGCCCGCTCCGAGGATGCGGTCGGTGCCTTCCTCCCGGTCCCAGGTGGCGCTGACGCGAAGGTCGGGAACCAGCTCCCGGCGACGCAGCTTGCGCGTCGCCTCGGCGGCCCGGATGCGATCGTCGAAGGCTGCCAGGTCGGCCCGGTTGTCGGCAGCGGCGGCCAGCAGCGTGCTCAGAGAAGGGAGCGTCGCTTCGGGGATCGTCAGCTTGCCGGCCGCCTGGGGCAGGTCCTCGGAAGGCAGGCCGATGGTCTCGGCGAGCACCGCTCGGGCTGCCGTATAGGCTCCTTCGGCCATCGAGAGGGACAGTTCGTCCCGGCCGACCTGGGCCAGGGCGAGGTTCATCTCGATCTGGGTCGCTTCGCCGGCCTCCATGCGACGACGGGCCACCTCCGCCAGATTGCGGGCCAGGTCGACGTTGGCGCGCTCGACGGCCAGCAACTCCCGGGCGCGGAGGGCCTCGACGAAGGCCGCCCGGGCGGCGGCGGCCAGCAGCCGCTCCTCCCGGCGGAGCCGCGACTTGGCATCGGCCAGGCGGGCTTCGGCGGAGCGAATCTCCAGGCGCCGCTTGCCGCCGATGCTGATCTGCTGGGAGAGTTCGACGCCGCGATCCGTGCTCCTGGCACCGCCTCCCTTGCGCCGCCCCTGGCTGAGAGCGATCTCCGGATTGTACGGGTAGGTCTTCGCCGTCTGGAGCTGGGCGGCGACCGCATCGACCTCCGCCCGCCGGGCCCGCAGGGAGGGGTTGTTGTCGATGGCGATGCGCACAGCCTGGCTTTCCGTCAGGGAGCGTGCCGTCTCGCCCCCCGGCGTCTCGGCGCTCACTCCGAGAGGGGCGAGCAGGAGCAGTCCGGCCAGGGCCAGGTGCAGGATCTTTTCGAACGAACGGGGGTGCTGCATGTCTCAGGCTCCCGTCGGGCGGTCGGACCGCCCTCGGTTGGTCGAACAGGAAACGAGGAAAAGCTGCGAGAGGGGAACGCGTCCGAGCCGGGTGTCCCCTGGAAGGGGTCGGGCGTGGCGCGTGAGAGCAGCCGACGGGAATCGATCAGGCGCGGATGACGACGGTACGCAGTTCCACCAGAGCCAGGGAAGAAGAGGCCTCGGCCATGGGCGTGTCGAGCGTTCGCAGCGGCCGCGGCGTCGCGAGGGGCGCCGGACCGGAGAACAAGCCGGCGGGGTAGGCATCGACGCCGGTCTTGCGGGTCGATGAGCACCAGCCGGCTTCGAGCGGCAGGAAGTCGGCGCAGGGGCCGCACGAGACGGTGGACGCCCCGGTGTCGAGTACGGGGGCAGGAAGCGTCTGGCGCGGACTGTCGGCGGGCAGCTCCCGGGACTGGTTCGAACAGCACAGGCCCAGGGCGGCGAATTCCACCGCGCGGTGGCCATCGGAGCCGACGCACAGCACCAGGCCCCCGCTCAGAGCGGGAATCACGGCAAGCTGGGCGAGCGTGAGGGCTGCCGCGAGCCAGTACCTGGTGAGCCTTGGGCGCATCCAACCGACCTTTCCACAGGAACGAAGACGGTATGTCCGGCCGAAGAGCGTGTCAAATCGACGCTTTGCCGGCCGGGGCGTGCAGATCCTCCAGGGCACGCCGACCTCCCGCCAACCGGGAGTCTCCGGGGAGTGTATCAGTCAATTCGTTATTTCGCAAAATAACGAAATGTGTTCTAATGCTTCCCTCGAGGAGGATAGCGAGATGAGCGCCACCGACCAGCGGCCCACGGTCCTGTTTCTCTGCACGGGCAATTCGGCGCGTAGCCAGCTTGCCGAGGCCCTGCTGCGGCACCTGTCTGCCGACCGCTTCGTCGCCCTGAGTGCCGGCACCCGGCCCGCCGCCAAGGTGCACCCTCTGGCCCTGGCGGTGCTCGAGGAACGGGGGATTCCGACCGACGGACTGACCCCCAAGACTGTCGAGGCCATCCGCCAGACGCATGAAGTGGACCATCTGATCACGGTCTGCGCCGCCGCTGCCGAGGCCTGTCCCATCTCCGGGGAGGGGCGCGGAGGGGAGCACTGGCCGATCGACGACCCCGCAGCGGCAGTGGGCTCCGAGAGCGAGCGTCTCGATGTTTTCCGAGCCACGCTCGCCACCATCGAGCAGCGTCTCCGGCGCTGGCTGGAGCAGGACCATGACCGCCGCTGATCGCCTGTCCGATCCCGGAGATCTGGAAAGCGTGGCGCTCAGGGCTCGGGCGCTGGGGCATCCGGCGCGACTGCGCATCCTTGCCCTGCTCGAGGGTCGCGAGATCTGCGTCTGCCAGATCACGGCCATCGTCGATCTGGCGCCGGCGACCATCTCGGCGCACCTGCGACAGCTCCGTCTGGCGGGGTTGATCGAGCAGACTCGGCGCGGACGCTGGATCTGGCTGCGGGCTGCGGGCTCGGCGGCGGCGCGAAGCTGGATTCGGCTGGCTCTCGATGCTCTCGAAGGCGACGCGACTCTCGCCGAGGACAGGCGGCGTCTCGAGCAGGCGATGCGCCCGGGGGACGCGGCGGGCTGCACCATTCATTCCCTTTCTCGATCGGAGGCTGAAGAACAGTGAACGTCTCTCCCGCATCTCGACTGAGCTTTCTCGATCGCTACCTGACCGTCTGGATCTTCGCCGCGATGCTGGTCGGCGTCGGCTCCGGCTGGGCCTGGCCCCGGCTCGCGGCACTGTGGGATCACCTGTCGGTGGGCACGACGAACGTGCCGATCGCCGTGGGCCTGATCCTGATGATGTATCCCCCGCTGGCGAAGGTGCGCTACGAGGAACTCGGCCGGGTCTTTCGCGACTGGCGCGTGCTGCTTCTCTCCCTGGTGCAGAACTGGATTGTCGGGCCCCTGCTGATGTTCGGTCTGGCGGTGGCCTTCCTTTCGGGCTATCCCGAGTACATGGTGGGAGTGATCCTGATCGGCCTGGCTCGCTGCATCGCGATGGTCATCGTCTGGAACGACCTGGCGGGAGGCAGCGCGGAATACTGCGCAGGTCTGGTGGCGCTCAACTCGATCTTCCAGGTGCTTTTCTACTCCGCCTTCGCCTGGCTGTTCATCACCGTCCTGCCCGCCTGGATCGGTCTCGAAGGGCTACAGGTGCATGTCACCATGGGTCAGATTGCTCGGTCGGTCTTCATCTACCTCGGGATTCCCTTCATCGCCGGTGCACTGACCCGCTGGTGGCTGGTGGCTCGCCGAGGCAAGCAGTGGTACCACGAGCGCTTCGTGCCGGCGATCTCGCCCCTGACTCTGGTGGCGTTGCTGTTCACCATCGTCGTGATGTTCTCGCTCAAGGGGGAGGTGATCGTGCGCCTGCCCCTGGACGTGGTGCGAGTGGCCGTGCCGCTGCTGATCTACTTCGTGGTGGTCTTCCTCGTCTCTTTTGCCATGGCCTGGAAGATGGGTGCCGATTACCAGCGCTCGGTCTCGCTTTCTTTCACCGCGGCATCGAACAACTTCGAGCTGGCGATTGCCGTGGCCATCGCCACCTTCGGCATCGACCACGGCGCGGCCTTCGCTGCCGTCATCGGTCCGCTCGTGGAAGTGCCCGTGCTGATCGGCCTGGTCAACGTGGCCCTCTTCTTCCGCCGCCGCTTCTTCACCGCCGAGGGCCAGCCCGCCTGACGAGCCCGGGCCGAACCCGGTGCTCACCACTCAGCAGAAGATGCCTCTTTCGCGGGCGGCGGTTTCGAGGTCTGCGCGGAAATCAGGGTGGGCGATCTGGATCAGCGCCTCGCAGCGCTCACGCAGGTTCTTGCCGAAGAGGTGAGCGATGCCCCACTCGGTGACCACGTAGTGCACGTCGGCGCGAGTGGTGACCACCCCCGCTCCCTTCTGCAAGAAGGGAACGATCCTCGATTGCTGGCCCTTGCGTGCTGTCGAGGGCAGCGCGATGACCGGCTTGCCGCCCCTGGCCTTGGCCGCGCCGCGGATGAAATCGACCTGTCCGCCGAAGCCGGAGTAGATCCGCGGTCCGATCGAATCCGAGCAGATCTGGCCGGTCAGGTCGATCTCGATGGCCGAGTTGATCGCCACCATGTTCTCGTTCTGGCTGACCACGAAGGGGTCGTTGACGTAGTCGCAGGGGTGAGCCTCGATCATCGGATTGTTGTCGAGGAAATCATAGAGTTGCTGTGATCCGAGAGCGAAGGTGATCACCACCTTGCCCTGGTGCAGGGACTTGCGGGCGCCGGTGATCACGCCGCGCTCGATGGCGTGCATGCAGCCGTCCGAGATCATCTCGGTGTGGACCCCGAGATCCTTGATCCCGTCGAGCGATTCGTAGACCGCATCGGGGATGCCGCCGATGCCCATCTGCAGCGTACAGCCATCTTCGATCAGCGGAAGGATGTTCTGGCCGATCTGGCGTTCGATTTCGGAGACCGGCCGGGCGGCCAGTTCCGGCAGAGGCTCGGTGTGCTCGACGATCGCATCGACCCGGCTGACGTGAATGAAGGAGT
>JALTMS010000630.1 GCA_027001345.1 Acidobacteriota bacterium
AGGGTCAGGCGGTAGTTACGATCGTCCCAGGGACCGAAGCGCAACAGCGAGGCGTAGTCCACCCGCGAGTCAACACCCCGATCGGGATCGATCCGCACGGTCCCGGCGACATCCACCGCCGCTGGAGGCAGCGCCAGACTCGCGCCGGCCAGGAGCAGAAACAGGACGAGAAAACAGAGCGTGCCACGATGGTTTCGAATCTTCACTGCCGGCCTCGCGGGCCAGGGGGCTCTCCCCGGCCATCAGTGGCTCCCCCTGCCTCCCGGCCGGAGGAGCCCGAGAACTGCCACCCACATGGCGCCACCCACGATGCAGGGCGAAAGATACCCCCTAAGCTGGACGTGTCTAGCAAAAATTCGTCAATAACGGAGAAATTGCGGCATATTCTCCGCAAGAGTGGCCATCAAGGGCATGGATCTTCCGGAATCTGAGGGGGGCCTCCAGCCACCACCGGTCCCAGCCAGCGAGCGGGGGAAGGCGCGGGTCGGTCCTCCCGACCCTGGTCGCGACCCTCGGAGGGCGACGGGCGGCGGCCCGGCAGAGGGAATCGCGGCTCGCGCAGCAGTCTACGCTCTCGAGGCCGGGAAAGCCCACCCGGCGCGACCTTGCCCGGCGCCGCCGGGGCCGGCACGGGGGCTGGAGCGACCAGGATCTGCGGGTAGTCGCAGCTCAGGCCGTTGGCGTCGGCGCGCTCGCCGCCGCCGGAGGCATGGCCGTAGGAACCCTCCTTCTGGCCGTCGTTGGCCACGGCCACGAAGTAGAACAGGGCTCCCGCCGCGGGCGTGCCCGGATCGAAGCTGGCCGTGCCGCTCACCCCCAGCGAGCAGTAGGCGGCGTCCCATTCCAGGCCCGTCAGCGCGGCGCTGGCGCTGCCCCGATAGACCGTCGTATCGCTGCTGCCCACCCCGGCGGTGAAGGTCAGATCGATCGCGCTGCCCGTTCCGCGGACGAATCCGGCATCACCCGCAGGCGAGACCTCACCCGGCCGCCCCGCGGCACCCGCAGTGCAGGCGCCGACGGTCTCGACCTGCACCGACCAGGACTGGAGCGTGCCGGTGTCGTAACCCGCGTTGTCCGATACCCACAGTGACCAGTCGCCGAAGAGTTCCTCCCCGTCGAAATCGTTCATCGTCCCGGGGCCATCGGGGCTGGTCTGGGAGTCGTAGGTCGTCTGCAAGTTGTCGGCACCTCCCCCGCTACCGTTGTGCACGGTCACGGAGGTGCCCTGGGGCGAGGTGAGCTTGACCTTCAGGTCACCACGGTAGGTGTGGGTGATATCGACGGTGAGCTGGATATCGGAAATCGACCCCGTTCCGGTCACGGTGCGTGTGGAGGTGATGCCGGTGGCGTAGTTGTCGGGAATCGCTCGCGGCGTATCCGTCGAGCTATAGGTCGTGGGGCCCGAGGGAGGGCCGGCCGGGGCCGCCGAGCGTTCGACCACGTTGGTGTCCACCAGGCCGCCGACCGAGTCCACCGCGCGCACCACGTAGTAGTAGGTCGTTCCCTGTTGCACGCCGCTGGTGTCGGTGTGGGAGGTCCCGCTCAGACCCGCGGCGATGATGTTGCTGCTGTCCGGCGTGAAGCCGGAAGTCGTCGAGCGGTAGATCCGATACGTCACCTGCCCTCCGCACTGGGAAACCGCCGCGCTCCAGCTCAGGCTCACCCCGCAGGTGCTCTGACCGGCGCTGGTGGCCGCAGACAGACCGGAGAAGTCCGGCGGGGCGGTGCAGGTGCCGGTGGCCGCCGCGCTCGCCTCCACCGAGTCGGTGGACTCGCAATCGAGGACCGAGCGCACCACGTAGTAGTAGGTCGTGCCGCCGGAGACGGTGGTGTCCGCGTAGCTGCTCACATCCGCCCCCACGCTGGCGATCTTGCTGTAGGGCCCTCCGGAAGTCCTGGCGCGGTAGATCGCGTAGCCGGTGATGCCGCCGCTGACCGCCGACCACTGCAAGTCGATCCGGTTGTCCGAAGGGGCCGACGCCGACAGGCTGGCCGGTGCCGCGGGCGCGGTGCACTCGGTGCCGTTGTAGACGTAGAGGGCGAAGTCCTGGTCGGTGGTGTCGCTGTTGCCCGGCACGCCGTCAGCCGCGATGTTCGCCGCCCGCACGACGATCTCGAGGCTCCCCGTGGTGCCGGCCGGCAGGAAGACGCTCTCGAGGTTGTTGCGGAAGTCGGCGCTGCCACCGGTGACGCTCTGCCCGCCGCTGAAGACATTGCCCAGGTAGGTCGCACCACCGTGGGTCACCTGCAAGTCGAGATCGTTCATCCACGGATCGGCACCCGGGTTGCCCGGGGCGTCGGTCCAGGCCAGCACCACCCGCACCGGCTTGCTGGAGTCGCTGATCACGATCGACTGGCTGTACTCGTCTCCGGTGGCGGCAAAGACCTGCTGCTGATCGACGCGCACGGTGGCCGTGCCGTCGAGGGCCCGACCCAGGTCCACCAGGCCCCAACCCTGGCTGTCGTTGGGCACAGCGGCCAGGACGGGTCCCGTTCCGTCACTCGAGTTGCAATCCACCCCTCCGGCCAAGTCGCGGGCGGTGGCCACCAGCATCGCCTTCATCAGGGCGGGACTGGGAGCACTTCCCCAGTTGTCGAGCGCCCACTGGTAGAGCAGAGCAGCAGCGCCTGCCGCCGCGGGGGTCGCGGCACTGGTCCCGTTGAAGTTGCGGTAGAGGGTGCCGTCGCCGGTGTCGAAGGGCGCTCCGCAACCGGTGCCACCGAACTGGCTGCGAATCGTGTTCCAGCCGTTGGCGATGGCCACCACGTCGGGCTTGCGCCGGCCATCGGCGGTCGGACCGCGACTCGAGTAGTAGACGATGTCGTCACCGGGCGAATCCTGCATCGCGCTCGGCCAGCCGCAGGAGTTGTAGCTCGGCCACCAGTTCTCCGCCGCCCCGAGGGTGATGACGTTCTTCGCCGTGCCGGGCGAGCCGACCGTGTTGGCCGCCGGACCGTCGTTTCCCGCGGCGAAGAGAACGATCATTTCCTGGTTGCCCGGATCGCTCGAAGCGTCGCGCACCAGAATGTCGTAGGAGCGGGCATCGGTGGTGTAGCTGTTGTTCGAAGCGCCCCAGCTATTGGAAGAAATGCGCGCTCCCTGGGACCAGGCATAGCCCTCGAGCTGGGCATAGGTGCCGGTCATGTTCCAGCTCCCGCTGTAGTTGAAGACCTTCGAGCCGCCGAGCTTGACGAAGGGGGCGACGCCGAGCCCGAAGTGGTAGCCCTTGGTGCTGACCTCACCGGTTCCCGTGCCCGCGGCGTTGTTGTAGCCACCGACGACCCCCGCGCAGTTGGTGCCGTGGCCGTCGCCGTCCGTGCCGTCGTTGGCGCCGCCCGCATCGGCGGTCCAGTCCTTGACGTAGACCACCCGGGAGGTGGTGCCTGCCGCATCGTAGAGATCCTGGTGCCAGTTGCCCGAGCGGTTGCCCTTGTCGAGCCCCGTATCGGTGACGTTGACCACGAAGCTGGTGGGTGTCGAGGTGTCGAAACCCTTGGCCTGCAACCAGGACAGCCAACCCACGCCGGCATCGCCGAAGCCGCTGGCCTCGCCGTTGACCGCCTGTGCGGCCATGTTCAGCGCGCCGACCTCGCCGCAGGGACGGGGTTCGACCCACTCCTCCATCCAGTACAGTCCCGGCTCGTGGGCCAGCTTCTCGAGCCGGGTGGCATCGAGGCGCAGGCGCAGGCGCAGGTAGGGGGGCGTCGATCGCAGCGGGTGCAGCACTTCCGCCTCGCCGCTCAGGCGCTCGGCCAGGGCACGGCCGGTATCGTCGTCCAGCAGTAGCAGGTCGACCTCGACCTTGCCGCTGCGGCCGAGCAGGTCGCGGGAAACGCGATAGGCCGGCTGGTGGATCCCGGTCCAGGCCACGGGAGACTCGCCGGCGGTGGTGCTCACCGTGGCTTGCGACTCGAGCCGCTCGAGGTCGGAGGGGCGAATCAGCACCACGTAGGCGTAGTCCGGCACGTAGTCGATGATCTTCCCGCCCTGCCGGCGGATGTCGTCGAGCCAGGCATCCCGCACGGGCCCGGTAAACTGCACGAGGAAGAGTTCGGGGCGGTCATCCGGGTAGCGGTCGATCAACAGGCGAGCCGGGGCGCGGTCGGAGAACAGACGCTGACCCTTGGTCTCGAAGGGGTAGTCCCGCAGACCGATCCAGCGATCGTCGGGCAGCCAGCTCAGGGTCGAACCGAGGGCGCGGGCCGCGGGGTTCTGACGACCGTCGGGCAATTCGACCAGCAGGAAGCTGCCGTAGTCCTCGACCACCCGGGCGCCGGCCTTCTCGAGGGCCCGCGTCGCCGCTGGCGTCTTGACCACGCGCGCCCGCACCGGCGGCGCGGGAATGGCCCAGCTCGTCCCCGCGATGGCCATGGCGGCACAGATCACAACGAACAGGAGAGAACGTCTCGAACCCCGCATCGGCAGCTCCCACCCCGGGGCAGGCCCTGCCCCTCACCGCAGGGACCGGTGCTCCCGGATCAGGGAAAAGCTAGGTTCCGGGCTGGGCGGGAGCCAGAGGGAGCCGGGATGGCCGGGGGGACTGGCCTCAGGCCATCTCGAGCAGGGCGGCGACGGTCTTCTCGATGCCCTCGGCCGCCTCGGAGATGCTCTCGGCCAGCATGTAAGCCGGGGTGGTGATCAGCTTGCGGTCGGAGTCGATCACCCGCTCCCGCACCGGGCAGGCCACGTGGTGGGCACCGAGGCTCTCGAGGGCCGCGGCGGTCTCCGCGTCGCTGCCGATGGTCAGGGCCGGGCCCTGATCGCCGAGCACCCTGGCCAGCACCGCCGGGGCGATGCACACCGCCGCCACCGGCTTGCCCGCCCGGTGCACCTCGCGAACGATCCGCGCCACCTCCGGGTGGACGGTGCACTCGGCCCCCTTGACGGCGAAATCGCAGAGGTTCTTCGCCGCGCCGAAGCCACCGGGCAGGATCAGCCCGTCGAGCTGATCGGCCCGCACCTCGGCCAGGTCGGTGATCTTGCCCCGGGCAATGCGGGCGGACTCCACCAGCACGTTGCGGGTCTCCCCTTCCTCCACCTCGCCGGTGAGGTGATTGACCACGTGCATCTGCGCCACGTTCGGCGCGCAGATCACCGCCTCGGCTCCCTGCCTGTCGAGGGCCAGCAGGGTGATCACCGACTCGTGGATCTCGGCGCCGTCGTAGACACCGCAGCCCGACAGCACGACTCCGATCTTCTTGGCCATGGTTCTCGTCTCCTTGGGTGGTGCCTTGCGATTCTACCTCCAGGAGCGGGTCTGCCATCAGGGGCCATCGCCTGTCGTCGAGCAGCGAAGAGGCGATCGTTTCGCCGGAGGGCCCCTCGAGCCTCAGGGGGTGAGCTGAAGAGGGCGGAACAATCCGATTCAGCGACGGGCTTTTCGGAGTAGATTGGAGTGGGAGGACCTGTCGATGAAGAGCCTGCTCGTTCCCCTCGCCCTCGTCTGTCTCCTCTGTCTGTTCGGCGCCCCGGCAAGCACAACGGCCGCCCCGGGCCCCACCACTCTCGAAGGGCGCTGGCGGCTGAGCGAGCAGTACTACGGCGATGGGCGTCACGACTTCCAGGGCCCCGGGGACCGGCTCGAAGTGGTCTTCCGCAGCGAGGGGGCGGGGCTCAGCGGCCTGGTGATGTGGGCCGACGACCTGGAGGCGGCCTGGCCGGCCTATCCGGCTCCGGAGGGAGCGGCACGAGTCGAGCAGGTACAGACGACGGTGGCGCTCGATCTGCGCTCGGCCACAGCGCGCTACCGGGTGCTGCCCGCCCCCGGCGACGACACCTATCTGCTGGTGGAAGAGCAGTGGACCGTGACCGCGGCCGATCGCCTCGAATGCCGGGTCAACCTGCGTTTCGAGCGGCAGGGGCGAGTCAAGGGAGGGTTTGCGTGGCGCAGAGTCTTCGTCAGGGAGGCGGGACGATGAAAAGCGCTGCCCTCGTCGCCCTGACCCTGCTGCTGGCCTCGGCCGGCGCCGTCTCGGCCCAGGAAGTCTCCGGCGTGATCTTCGACGACCGCAACGGCGACGGCATCCGCGACGCCGACGAGCCCGGCGTCGAGGGGGTCAGCGTGCGGCTCTTCGGTCAGTCCGACGCCGGCAGCGCGGTGGACGAGGTGGTGCTCACCGGTCCCGACGGCAGATTCACCTTCACCGCCGGCAACGGCTGCTATCTGGTGCGCGTGCAGGATCCGCCCTCCTGGCGCCGCACCCTGGGCCGCACCGACGAGCGCAGCGAGGGCAGCGAGGGCTACACCCACCCGGTGGGCCTGCGTCGCTACGCGGTGGCCCCCAACCTGCTGGACAACCTGATCGCCGGATCGGTGCTCTTCTCTTCGATGGGCGACTCCATCGCCTGGAACTGGAACTCCTGCTTCGACACCTCGGCCTTCTGGTATTCGAAGCAGGTGCGGGATCGGCTGCGCTGCGTGGCCCCCGGCGCCAGCGTGCAGCTCGACGAGGCGGCGATCAAGGGCGAGCACACCGATGACCTGCTGATCGATGAATCCGGCGAGACGAACAACGTCTTTCGCGTGATCGAAGAGGGCGCTCAGCTCGTGGCCATCTCGATCATCGGCAACGACCTGCTGAACAACGAGCCCGGCGCCAACCCGACCCAGGAGGAGATCAACGTGGCCGCGGCGGAGATGATCGACTCCCGGGCCAACTTGCAGGAGATCCTCTCTTCTCTGGTTTCCGAATTGCCCCAGGCCGACGTGGAACTCAACACCCTCTACGACAACCTGGCCTGGAGCTGTCCCGGCGGCGACAACCAGCCGTTTCACATCGAGTGGCTGCCGATCCTCAACCAGATGCTGCGGGACGTGGCGTGGGGACAGACGCGTCGCGTGACCAACGCGGAGGTCTTCCTCGAGT
Organism: Acidobacteriota bacterium; assembly: GCA_027001345.1. Taxonomy (GTDB): domain Bacteria; phylum Acidobacteriota; class Polarisedimenticolia; order J045; family J045; genus JALTMS01. The sequence goes on from JALTMS010000630.1 coordinate 6,868, forward strand.
TCTCCCACGAGGACTTGCAGTCTGGCTGCAAGGGCTTTGAGGACCAGATCTGCCACATCCTCGGTGACGACATCCATCCCCGGGGCCGGGGTTACCGGATCATCCGCGAAAAGCTCTGGGAAGCTCTGGGGGGCGTGAATCTGGGGCCCAAGGACGCCCTGGGAGCCGCCAGCGCTACCGGCGTGGACCACGGCTACCTGCGGCGGGTCCGGCGACTCTACCCCACCACCTGGGAGGTGCGCGACGGCGCCCAGGTCACCGACCCGGAAGCGGCCTTCAGCGAGACCGACGGCGGGGCGGGAGCCTCGGTGCGCCTGGGCATCGGCCAGGAGGCGTTTCATCTCGGCGGTTTCCCCGACTGGTACGACGAAATCGTCCCCTCCCGGGTGATCGCCGGCATCCGCTACCGCACCACCGGCACGGTGACCGACGATTTCTACCGGGTGGAGGCCTCGATCGGCGGCCTGTTCCGCGCTCCCGCGGGCCACGCCTTCAAGCCCACCGACTGGGACTACTACACGCCCATCGTCGGCTCGGGCGGGCCCAACAAGCCCGATGAAGACCCGGACTTCGCCGATATGGAAACCCTGGTGGTGCCCAACGTGCCGACCTACCGCACGGTGAGCGCCACTCTGACCAAGAACCCCGAAATCAGCGCCGACGGCCGGGGCTACACCTGGCCGCCCCTGACCCTGGACGAGGTGGCGAGCACCGAGTTCCGGCTGCTCGCCTCGCCGGTGGCCGGCACCGCCGGGGACGACTACCAGGTGGTGATCGATGCCGTGTGGCTCGACGTCTACGGGCAGGAGAAGCAGCGCCCGCCGGAGGTCACCGGCCTGCTCGTCGCCCGACTCGGCGACGGCGCGCTGGAGTTTTCCTTCGACGAGCTGGCGGGCTCGACGGCCTACAGCCTCTACGCCGGCAGCCTGGGCCCGCTGCACGGCCAGGGCAGCTTCGATCACGGCGGGGGCAGCGGTTTCGACCCGCGCTGCGATGCTCCCACCTCCCCGGCAGGAGAGGGGCGGCTGAAGACCACCCTGCCGGCCGACGAGGTGCCCGCCGGCGACCGCTACTTCCTGGTCACCGGCCACGTGGACGGGGTGGAGAGCCCCTCCGGCTTCGCCTCCGACGGCCAGGAGCGAACGCGGCGCGAAAGCACCTGCCCCTGACTCGCTTCACAGTTGACGTAAACTGGACGAGGGCCTATCCTCCCCGGGTCATGAAACCCGCCGAGACCCACGCCTTCGACATCTCCGAGCTGGCCCGTCGGGCCGCCGTCAGCTCTCGGACCATCCGCTACTACGAGGAGCTGGGGCTGCTGCACCCGGCGGCCCGGGGCGGTGGCGGTCGCCGCCTCTACGACCTCGAAGCCCTCGAGCGCCTGCAGTTCATCTCCCGGCTCAAGACCCTCGGGCTGACCCTCGACGAGATCGGGGCCCTGGCCCGGGCCTTCGACGCCGGCAGCACCCCCGCCATGCTCGACGAACTCGAGCGGCTGCTCGATGCCCACATCGAAGAAGTCACCGACCGCGTGCGCCAGCTCGAGCAGCTCGGCCGGCAACTGCGGGAGTATCGCCAGCGCATCCGCGCCCGACGCCAGGGAGGAAAGTGAGCCCATGTCGACCACCGCCACCCGCTCGAATGCCCCCCGCGAAAACGAGACCTTCAGCACCCAGCAGAAGCTGCGGATCGTCACCGCCGCCTCCCTTTTCGACGGCCACGACGCGGCGATCAACATCATGCGCCGGGTGCTCCAGCAGCAGGGCGCGGAGGTGATCCACCTCGGGCACAACCGCTCGGTGGACGAGATCGTCACCGCGGCGATCCAGGAAGACGCCCACGCCATCGCGGTTTCTTCCTACCAGGGCGGCCACATGGAGTTCTTCACCTACATGGTGGAGCTGCTGGCCGAGCGGGGCCGACCCGAGATCAGGGTCTTCGGCGGCGGCGGCGGCACGATCACCGACGCCGAGATCGAAGAGCTTCAGCGCCGGGGGGTCGAGCGCATCTACTCGGTGGAAGACGGCCGGCGCATGGGCCTGGTGGGCATGGTGCAGGACCTGATGCAGAGGTCCGACCGCGCCCTGGTGCGCCCCGAGGACGAGTTGCCCGAGGGTCTGTTCGAGCGGGAGCCGGCGGCGGTGGCCCGGGCGATCAGCCTGATCGAGCTGCTCGAGGGGGCGGGGCACGAAGAGCGGCTGGCGGCGATCCGCACCCAGCTCGAACAACACCTCAGCGAGAATCCTCCCCCCATCGTGGGCATCACCGGCACCGGCGGCGCGGGCAAGTCGTCGCTGACCGACGAACTGGTGCGGCGGCTGATCAGCCAGTTCGACGAGCGCACGGTGGCGATCCTCTCGGTCGACCCCACCAGTCGCCGCACGGGCGGCGCCCTGCTCGGCGACCGGATCCGCATGAACGCCGTCAAGGGTCCGCGGGCCTACATGCGCTCGATGGCCACCCGCCAGGCCCACGTCTCCACCGCCTCGGCCCTGGGCGATGCGCTGCTGGTGCTGCGGGCGGCGGGCTTCGACCTGGTGATCCTGGAGACCGCCGGCATCGGCCAGAGCGACTCGGCGGTGGTGGACCTCTGCGACCTCTCCCTCTACGTGATGACCCCCGAGTACGGCGCACCCTCCCAGCTCGAGAAGATCGACATGCTGGATTTCGCCGACGGGGTAGCGCTCAACAAGGCCGACAAGCGCGGCGCCCTCGATGCCCTGCGGGACGTGCGCAAGCAGTACCAGCGCAACCACGGCCTGTTCGAAGCGCCGGTCGAACAGATGCCGGTCTTCCTCACCGCCGCCAGTCGTTTCGCCGACGAGGGAGTCGACCAGCTCTTCGCCTGGATGATGGACCGCCTCGACGAAAAGGACGCGCGGGACTGGCAGCACGCCCCCCCGCCCGAGCGCATCTCCGACATTCCCACCGTGGTGCCCCCCGAGCGCACGCGCTACCTGGCCGAGATCGCCGAGACGATTCGCGACTACAAGCGCCGCAGCGAGCGCCAGGCAGACCTGGCCTCCCGGGCCGACGGGCTGGCTCGCGCCCTGCGGGAGCTGGGCGAGACGGTGCCGGCCCCCGATCAGGACTATGCCTCCGAGCAGCTCACCGAGGAGGGCGCCGACCCGGTGGTGCTCACCCTGCGGCAGCGCTACCACGAGGTGCTGGCCGACCTGGATCCGGCGATCCGCAAGCAACTCGCCGGCTGGGATGCGCTCA
>JALTMS010000631.1 GCA_027001345.1 Acidobacteriota bacterium
TTGCAAGGCCGAGCGAGCCGGTGAGCCGCTCGATGCTTTCGTGTCGGAGGACGAACCGGTGCTTGGCCCGGCTTACGGGCCGTTGGCTGCGCTGCTGGCGTTGGCGCGCGAGCTCGGCATCGAGAAGGCACTTGGCAGGGACCGGAAGGCGAGGCTGGCGCTATTTCTGGTACTGGCGCGCGTTGCTCACCGAGGCTCTCGGCTGTCGTCGGTGCGTTGGGCGAAGACGCAGGCCGTCCGTGAGGTCCTTGGGCTCGATGGCTTCGACGAAGACGACCTCTACGAGGCCTTAGATTGGCTGGACGGGCAGCAGGAGAGCATAGAGCAAGAGCTGGCACCGCGAGTCGAGGGAGGTGCAGTGTTCCTCTACGACGTGACCTCCTCGTACCTCGAGGGGCAACAGAACGAGTTGGCGGCCAGCGGGTACAATCGGGACGGCAAGCGCTACAAGAAGCAAATCGTGGCTGGCCTGCTGACCGATGTACATGGCGACCCGGTGGCTGTGCAGGTGTACCGGGGCAACACATCCGACCCGGACACCGTTGGCGACCAGATCGAGAAGCTGGCCCAGCGCTTCGGTGCGAAAGAGGTCGTGCTGGTCGGTGACCGGGGAATGATCAAGGCGAAGGGGCGCAAGCTGCTTGCCGATCGAGGCTTTCGGTACATCACGTCGATGACCGACCCCGAGATTCGCAAGGCCCTCGCGTCCGGAGACCTCCAGCTGGATCTGTTTGACGAGGAGGTGGTCGAGGTCGTCACTGCAGGCCGGCGCTACATCCTGCGTCGGAATCCCGCGATGACGGCGCGCGCGCGCAGCCGCCGGGCCGATCAACTCGCTCGAGTGCAGGCCAAGGTAGATGCGCGCAACGCTCGGGTGCGCGCCAGCCGCCGGGCCGACCCCGAGGTGTCGCTGCGGTCAGCCAACAAATGGCTCAGGACCTACAAGCTGCACAAGTACGTCCGCGCGGAGCTGCATGACCGGGAGGTGCACCTGATCGTCGACCAAGAGGCCAAAGCTGAACTGGAGGCTCTTGATGGCTGTTACGTGGTCATCACGGACGTTCCGGTCGAGTACGCTTCTGCCCAGGCCATCTGGGACCGCTACGGCGACCTCCAGCGGGTCGAGCGCAACTTCCGGACCATGAAGACCTCGGGTCTCGAGCTGCGCCCCATTTACGTGCGCAAGGCCAACCGCACGAGGGCGCATGTCTTGGTGACCATGCTCGCCCTCAAGATCACCCGAGAGCTTGAGCGCCGGGTCGCCCCCCTCGGCCTGACCTGGAAGGACGCCCTCGACCGCCTTGTCGGCGTACGGTTGATCACCCTAGCGGATCCCCAACTGGGACTCTGGCGGCTCCCCGCCAAGTGGCCGCCCGAGCTTCGGGAAGTACTCGACGTGCTACCACGCCTACCGGCCCCACGGTTGTCTCTACACACCGCCGGGGGCACCGTCTCGAACTGACTGTGCTCTCAACGTGTTCCGGCACAAGTGTCTCTGCCTCGTACGGGAAGATCCGTCAGACCACTTCTCTCCGCGGGAGAGCAGCGTGTAGACGAGTTCGGCGAGCTTTCGGGCGACCGCACCGCCTGCCGCCTTCTTGCTCTTGCCCCGCGCACGAAGGCGCTCGTAGTAGGCCCGGATGACCGGGTTGTACTGCCGCGCCGAGGCGGAGGCCACCAGCAGGGCCATCTTCAGCATCCGGTTGCCCTTGTGGGTCATGCGGTAGTAGCGCTTGCTCTGACCGCTCTGCCAGACCGTCGGGTAGAGGCCGCAGTAGCCGACGAACTGCCGCTTCGACGGGAACCGGCGGATGTCACCCACCTCGGCGAGGATCGAGGCCGCCGTGACGGGGCCGATGCCCGGGATGGTGGTGAGCGTGTCGTCGGGGTAGACCTCCTCGAGCAGCTTCTCGATGGCCCGGTCGAGCTGCTTGATCAGGGTATCGAGTTCGAGGATGTGACGAACCGTCCCGACGATGACCAGCGCGACCGCCTCGGACAGCTCCTGCACCGGAGCCTGCTCGGCCAGCCGCACGAGCTTCTGGGCCATCTTCGCACCGACGTAGTGGCGCGGGCCGGTCCGAACCGTCGCCAGCGTCTCGACGCCCGCCTCGAGGATCTGCTGCGGCGTCGGGTACTGGGAGAGCACCACGAGCAGCCCCTTGGACAGGTGCTTGGTGCCCAGGACCTGTTCGTAGCCCGGGTAGTAGCACCCCAGGAGCTTGTGGGTGCGGTTGACGTAGCTGGTCTTCTCCTCGATGAGGCGCCGCCGCGTCCGCGTCGCGTCACGGGCCTGTTCGACCTGCGGCGACGGCGGCTCCTGCGACTGCGGCCGCATCCGCAGCCCGTACTCGGCCAGATCCACGCTGTCCTGCTGGTCGCTCTTGCAGTCCCGCAGCAGCGCCTTGGTGAAGTGGTTCGTCGACCGGGGGTTGGCCACGTACACGTCCACGTCACAGTCGGGGATGCCGCGAAGCGCCGCCGCCACACCCCGGTGCATGTACGAGGTCGACTCCATCGTACACAGCACACGGACCTCTTCCCCAAGCTGTCGGGTCACCGAGGCGATCAGCTCTCCCAG
>JALTMS010000632.1 GCA_027001345.1 Acidobacteriota bacterium
GCGGTCGGTGCCGCCGGTCCGCACCGAGGAGGGGGGAAGATGCATTGCCTGTCTCGTCGAGTCCTCGTCGCAGTCGCCGTCATGGGCGCCGCTGCCACCGTTGCCCTGTCCGAGGAGCCCTACACGGACACGACCGTCCACGACTACCAGGGCGTCGTCAACCGTGCTCCCGGGATCCCGGAGGGCTCGATCTTCGCGGGGTTCGAGAACGCCGAGTCGGTCTCGTTCTTCAGCGGAAACCTGCTCGTCCAACATCCATCGAGCCCTGTGATCCCGCTGGACGCGGGCTCGAGCCTGTCGCTGACGAGGGTCTACAACTCGAAGAACGTTCGCTGGGACAAGGTGCAGCGCTCCGGCGGATGCGACAACGTCGTCGAGGAGGACTACGAATATTTCTTCTTGGGGCAGAGCTGGATCGGTACCGGCTGGGACATGCACCTCGGCCGGTACTTCGAACGGGCCGTCCACAAGAAGACCTACGGTGCGACCTGCACCTGGGACTACAGCGACCGGGACGCGTTCTTCGAGGACGCGGTGGGGACCGAGCATCAGCTCGAGCCGATCGTGGCGGAAGCCCACCCGGTTGTCCGCAAGGAGTTCGTGCCGGGTGTCGGCGGCGCACCGGACGAGTACGTGATCACGCAGCCGGACGGCACGGAGTACCACCTCCAGCTCATCGTACCGAACGACGAGGACATCTGGCACAGGATCGAGAACCACCACCGCAACGGTTGGTACACGAAGAGGATCGTCGATGTCCACGGCAATGAGATCGTCATCGACTACTGGGGTGAGGAGCCCCTGGAGCCGGGCCAGGACCCCTACGAGTACCCTGAGGCGATCAAGCGGGTCTCCTCGCCGCAGCATCCGGACAAGGAGATCTCGACGGTCCTATGGTCCGATGCCGACACGGGTAATCCCGAGTACGACCCGCGGTTTGACGGGATGCTCAAGGAGGTCCATGCCACCGGTTTCCAGGGCCGGGACGTCGTCTACCGATTCTTCTACGCGATCCAGACCGCCGAGGACCCCGGCGGGCCGTGGTCGGAGGCCGTGGCCGTCCTGGCGCGTGTGGAACTGCCGGAGGTCGCGGGCACAAGCGCCGGAGTGATCTCATACTCCTACGAGACGCAACTCCCCGGCCACAATCACCTGCCGACCTACGGGCCTCTCCTCGACATGGTCGAGTACCCGACCGGAGGCGTCTCGTTGTACGACTACGAGACGTACGTCACGAAGGCGTACACCTACGAGTTCGACCCCGACCCGTTCAACCCCAACCCCCCTCCTCCGAACGACCCGAGATGCATCAACGGGTACTACTTCGACTGGGGTGTGTCGAAACGTACCCTCTACCCCGAAGGGCTGGACGGCGTCCACTACCGGTGGGAGTGGATCCGGAAGGCGATGGAGGCGATCGATGTCTGCGACGGCCTGCCTCAGGATGACGAGGAGGCCGCATACCGGCTGGTTCTCCCCGACGGACGGGTGCACAAGACCAAGTTCCTCGGCTCCCCCCGGAACCAGGAATGGGAAGGCCACGGTGCCATGGGACTCGACGGGAGAGTCGACAAGGAGTTCGTCGAGGACGCCTCAGGCAGCCTGCTGCGGGTCACGGAGTACGACTACGACTCGGAGTCGGTGCTGATCAGGGGTAACACGCGGGAGGTGAGGATCCTCGTCAAGGAGAAGGTGATCACCTACCATGACGACAGCACGGCGGCCGACTGTTTCGACGGTCCGGCCTGCACCGACCCCTCCTGCCGGCCGCAGATGAGGACGACGAACGACCTGCGGGACGAGTACCACCAGTGGCGGGCGAGCATCACGAGGGGGTACTACCTCGAGGAGCGGGTAAGCGGTGAGGACGGCTGCCGGATGACCTACGTCGACTACGACAGCGCCGACAGCCTCTCGGAGAACCGTCAGACCTGCCGCAACGCCCGGAACATTCTCGGGACCTACTACTTCACCTATGTCAAGGATAACCACGACCGGTACGAGCGGAGCTTCACGTTCGACTGCGAGGGGAAGCTGACGCGGATCCAGGCGAACGACCGCTGGCGAAGCTCCTCCGGCACCTGCTCGGCGGATGCGATCAACACGAACTGGGCCGAGGACGATACCGATCTGATCTCGTCGATGGACTACTTCCCGGAAGGAAACCTGCAGAAGGTGACCTACACCGGCGGAGATGCGGCGCCGGACGGCACCAGGGCCGAGTACCAGGTGGAATACACGTGGAGCCACGGGCTTGCCGACTCGATACAGATCGTGGGCCTTCCCTACAAGAGCCGCGACCTCGACATCGATCCGGCGGGATTCATCGCGGCGGAGCGGGATCCGAACGGTCTGGAGACGTCGTTCGATTACGATGGGCTGGGGCGGCTGACCCTGATCGACCCGGCCGGCGAGGTGGAGTACCCAACGGACGTGGTCTACCCCGACCTTGAGCACACGCGGGTGATCCGCTCCGGGCAGCCGGGCGATCACTTCGACCCGTCGGATCACGGGCAAACCTACGTCGAGGAGACCTACGACGGTCTCGGGCGGACGATCGAGCGGCGCAAGGCGTTG
>JALTMS010000633.1 GCA_027001345.1 Acidobacteriota bacterium
CGGCGCACCACGGCGAGCACGATGTCGAGCAGGGGCACGCCGATGGCCAGCAGGGGAAGCACCGGGTTGAGCCCCGCCCGGCCCTGCACGGTGCCCACCGCCAGGGCGGCGAGCAGCAGTCCCAGGGGCAGCGCTCCGCAAGAGCCGAGGAACTGCCGGGCGGGATGGAAGTTGTGCACCAGGAAGCCCACCGTGGCTCCGGCCAGGGCTACCGACAAGGTGCCCGCCACCGCGCCACGGTGCAGCAGCGAGTGAATCAACAGCGCGCCGAGGGCGATCAGCGCCTGGGAGGCTGCGAGCCCGTCGAGCCCGTCGATCAGGTTGAGGGCATTCATCATCGTCACGAACCACAGCAGGCTCACCGGCAGCGCCAGGGGCCCGAGGTGAACCTGGCCCAGCCCCAGATCGAAGGCCTCGATGCGGAAGCCGGCCCAGTAGGCCAGGGCTCCAGCCATCACCTCGCCCGCCAGCTTGGTCCACGGGCCGAGGTTGTGGATGTCGTCGACGATGCCCAGCAGGGCCACCACCAGGCCGGCGAGAGCCAGGCGCAGGACGGGCTGGGGAAACTCCCGGATCAGATCGCCACCCGGGGTGCCGATCCAGGCGGCGAAGACCACCGCCAGCCCGGCGGCAGCGCCCAGGGCCAGACCTCCCAGACGCGGCATGCTGCGATCGTGGATCTTGCGCGAGGGCCCCGGACGGTCCTCCGCCCCCAGGCGCAGGGCCAGCGCGCGGGCCAGGGGCGAAAGCCCCGAGGCCACCAGGGCAGCGATGAGAAAGACGAGGATCTTCATCCGGACCCCTGAGGCGAGGGAGGGCCCATCCTACCGGCCCTCGGCGACCCGTCAATCAGGAGCCGGCGCGGGTCGAGTCTGGAATCTCCCAGGTGGCCTGGGCCCGCCCCCTCAGGCCGCGCCAGAGCCCCGCCGCGGCCGCCAGGTTGATCGTCACCAGGTAGAGGGGAACCTTCAGGGCCTTGCCCAGCAGGCCCGGCCAGGGCAGCAGTCCGAAGGGGGCGAGCAGCAGTGGGGCGGCCAGCAAGCCGGCGGCCAGAGCCCCCGACGGCGATCCGAGGGCCGCCGCCGCCAGGCCTGCGGCGAGCCCCAGCAGGCCGATCGGAGCGACGAGATAGCGCAGCAGCTTGTGGGAGACGTAGGCCCAGGCGATGCGGGGAGGCAGGCGCAGCAGACCGATCCACCGGGCGCAGGCCACCTGCTGGGCGATGATCCGCGCCTTGCGTTCGAACTCCTCGCGATGGGAGGCCGCGGCCCGCTCGTGGGCCAGGGCTCCCTCGGCGATCACCGTGCGGAAGCCCTGCCGCGCGGCGAGCAGCGGCTCGGCCGCGTCTCCCGAAATGAATGGTGGCAGGGGCTGCCACAGCTCCCGCCGCAGAGCGTAGATGCCCCCGTTGGCCACCGCCAGCAGGCCCCGCTCCGCCTCCACGTGCTTGGTCCAGTTCTCGAAGCGCCAGTACAGCCCCTCTCCCGCAGCCACCAGGGGATCGTCTTCGTTGGTAAAGCGCACCCGACCATCGGCCACGCCCACATCCGGTGGCGCCAGGGCCTCGACCAGCGCCCGCACGGCGCCGGGGGCGAAGAAGACGTTGGCGTCGGTCTGGATGAAGATCTCGCCGGTGGCCTGCCGGCCGAGTCGGTTGATGCCGGCGGTCTTGCCCCCTCGCGGCTGCTGCCGCAGCAGCCGCAGGCGAGGGTCGTCGATCTGCTCGACGATGCGGTCGGTGCCGTCGTCGCTGGCGTCGGAGACCACCAGCACCTCCATCGCGCCGGGGTAGTCCTGGGCGAGAAGGTTTTCGAGGCGGCGGCGGATCACCCGGGCCTCGTTGCGAGCAGCGATGAAGACGCTGACCGACGGCCACGCGGCGGGCAGTGAAGGTGGGGCGAGGGGGCGCGGGCGCACCAGCCAGCGCGCCAGCAGGGGATAGCCGACGTAGGCGTAGAGGGCCACGGCGATCGCCAGCCAGGCGAGGGCCGCCAGCACTCCGATTCCGATGGTCGCGAGCGTCGGCATGGCGGCCAATCTACCTTTCCGCCGGCCCACCTGCACCCACCGAGCCAGACCTCGACCGGACGGTGATGGACCCGAGCGGGCGTCCGCGATATAAAACGACTTTCCCTGGGACTTTCCCTGGCCGGAGTACCGTTCCGGCGGGAGGGGTCATGTCGTTCAATGGCCGCAGCGCGGCCCTGGTGCTCGCCGTCGGCCTGGCGCTCGTCGCCCCTCTGCCCTTTGGTGGAACGCCTCCGCTGGCGGTGATCCTCCTCGCCCTGGCGGTGGCCGCGGGCCTGGCCCTGCTGTGGAGCGATCGGGCGGGCCTGGCCCGGCCACCGGTGGCCTTCGCCTGGTTGATCGCCCTGACCGGCGGGTGGATCGCTTTCCAGTTCGTCCCCCTGCCCCCGGCGGCGGTGGACCTGCTCTCCCCACGCCTGGCGGCCGAAGCGCGAGCTTCCCTCGCTCGCAGCGACGAGGACCCGACCCTGGCCGCGGGCGAGCGGGAGCTGTGCGCGGTGGCCGGCGGCGAGCGCGACGAGAGCAACTGGCACCCGCTGGTAGCCGATCCCGACGGGGGGCTCGACGGCGCCCTTCGTCTGGCCCTGGCGTTCGGCGCCTTCTGCCTCGGGCTGCTGGCTGTGCGGGACGGCCGCGACCGGCGGCTGCTGATGGCGGCCATCGGGACCAGCGCGTTCTTGCAGGCAGTGTACGGGCTGGCCGAATCGCTCTCCGGCCACCACCACATCTTCACCTGGGCCAAGCAACACTATCGGCCGCTGGCCAGTGGCACCTTCATCTGCCCCAATCACTTCGCGGCCCTGCTCTCGCTGGGTCTGTTCGCCCTGCTCGGCCTGCTGATCGAGGTCCTTCTGGCCCGCCCGGACGCGGGCGATCGACGGGCCAAGACCTCCCTGGCCGCGACCGTGGCGGGTGTGATCCTGATCGGAATGATCTGGTCGTCGTCCCGGGCCGCCCTGGCGGCTGCATCGGTGGGCGCGGTGCTGCTGTTCATCCTGCTCCGACCCCGGCGCGGAACAGGCGGCGGGCTGGGCTGGATCGGCATTGCCGCGGGCGTGGCCCTGATCGCCGCACTGGTCGCCGGGGCGGCGTGGATTCGTCCGCCCGAACCCCTGGCCAACGACGTGGAGAATATTTCCGTCGATATGGGAGGACGGGTCGGCATCTGGGGTACCGCCGTGGCGGTCGTCGAGGATTTCTGGCGCTCGGGGAGCGGCATCGGCACTTTCCGTTATCTGCACCCCCTCTATCGCCGGGCGGAATCCAACACCCGTTTCGTTCACGCCCACAATGACTACCTGGAGTGGATCAGCGACACCGGCCTGCCCGGAGCCCTGCTGTTGGCAGCCTGGATGGCAGCGCTGGGGCTGGCAGCCTGGCGCATCCTGCGATCAGGGGGCTCCGAGCGGCTGCTTTCGGTGGCCATGGTGGCAGGACTGGTGGCGCTCGCGCTGCACGAGGTGGTGGACTTCTCCTTGCAGCTTCCCGGCGTGGCGATTCCCGCGGCCCTGCTCGCCGGGGCTCTGCTCGCGCCGGCCGCCTGGGGACCGGGGCGGCCGGCGGGCAGTGGCCCGGCTGCCTGGCCCCGGGTCGTGCTGGTCCTGGCCCTGGTGATCGTGACCCTCACGGGGCTACGCCTGGTGGGCCTGCGCCCCCTGCCCGTACGCCCGGACAGCGCACCCGCGCAGCCGGTCGCCGCCGAGCCCGCCCGCCGGTGGGCTCGACAGCAGATCGACCGGGTTCTCCGCCAGGCGGCAGCGCGCAACCGCGGTGCCGGCGACGAGCAACAGGCCCGCCAGGCCCTTTCCGCGGCGTGGCTGACCCTTCAGCGGGCCGCTCGGCGAGCGCCCCTGCGTGGTGATTTGCGCATCACTCAGTGGCTCGCCGTGCAGTCCCTCGCCGCGCTGGATGCCAGCCGCCTGGCGAGCCATCCGGAAGTGGGGCAGTTGCTCGAGTACTACCTCGATCGGGCTGTCGAACTGGCCCCCGCGGACCGTCAACGCCGACTGGTGCTCGCGCGCAAGTGGATGCTCGCCGGACGACCGGACAAGGCACGTCGCGTGGTCCGGGGCCTGCTCGAGATGAGGCCGTCGATGGCGACGGAGGCATGGGAGATTCTCGGCGGAGCCCGGCTTTCCCTTTCGGATCTGATGCAGGCCACCCCCAACACCCCCGAGGCGGCGGCGCAACTCGCTCGCTTCCTGCTGACGGCCAAGAAGGACCCGATGGGGGCGCGCATCGTGCTGTCCAGAGCCCTCGAGCGCCACCCCGAAGCCTGGCAGCTACGGGTGGCCCTGGCCCAGCGTCAGTCCGCTGCCCGACACAACGAGCGGGCGCTCGAGATTCTCGACCAGCGACCGCTGCCCGAGGATCCGCGCTGGCGGCGGGCGGCCCTGAGGACGCGCATCCAGGCCCTTGCCGCCCTGGGCCGCGTGGGAGAGCTGCGCGAGGCGATCGATGCCCTCGAGAGCGGGGGCGAGGCCCGGTCCTGGCTCGACTACTACCGGGCCCTGGGACACGTTCGGCAAGGGGAGAAGGAGCAGGCGATCAGCCTGCTCGAGCGCGCCACCAGCGCCCAGAAGGACCCCCTGCCCGAGCTGACACGCCTGCGCGCGCTGATCCTCCTCGGTCAACTCGAGCGCGGTCGCGGTGAGTATCGCAAGGCCCTCGACGCTTACCGCCGCGCGCGCAAGATCGACCCCTCCCATCCGGAGGTGGAACGCTTCTTCGCGGAACTCTCCAGCAGGCAGTAGAACGAGACGCGCCACGGCGGATCCGGTCGCGCACCGAACAGGACGCCGTCAACCGCCGTCCGAGGGCATGGGCGGGGATCTGCCTCGCCCCCACATCTGCTGGACGAGGGGGCGGTGGCCGTGGAAGGGGAGAATCAGCCGCCGGTGGAGCGGCGGGGTTGTTCCGTGGTCTCGGCAGTCGGGGCCTGGGGCGCGGTCTCGCCCGTCGCCCGGCGCTCCATGGCCTTGCGATAGTAGCCACGCCGGTAGTGGTAATAGCGGTAGTAGCTTCCCGAACGCTCTTCGGTGATCTCGCCGTTGAGCACCACTCCCACCAGCCGCGTATTGACCTTGCGCAGGGTATCCATCGCCTGGCGCACCGCATCCTTCTGGGTCGCCATCGAGCGCGCGACGAAGATCGTGCCTTCCACCGAAGGAACGATGTTGAAAGCGTCGGCGAAGACCAGCACCGGGGGAGTGTCGATGATCACGAACTCGAAGCGCTCGCCGAGACGACGCACGATCTCCCCGAGCTTGTCGCGATCGAGCAAGGTCGCCGGATCCGGGGGACAGGGGCCGCCCGGCACCAGCGAGAGGTTGGGATAGACCGTGGGCACCACCACGTCTTCGACCGGCAGTGTGCTGGCCAGCACATTGGTCAGGCCACGATTCTTGTCGGCCTTGAACACCCGGTGCAGCCTCGGATGACGCAGGTCGGCATCGATCATCACCACCGAATGGCCAAAAGAAGCCAGGGTACGCGCCAGGTTGGCGGCGATGGTGCTCTTGCCCTCTCCGGGCAAAGCCGAGGTGACCATCAGCGATGCCGGCGGCCGCTCCGCCTGGGCCAGCAGCAAGGCCGAGCGCATCGCGCGGAAGGCCTCCTCCACGTCGTGGTTGCGCTGCGCCGCCATCACCGGCGTGGTACCGCTGCGCTTGCGCGAGAAGGCCAGCCGCGGCTTGTGGGGCGTGGCCAGGCGCGGGATGCTGCCGAGCAGGGGCAGCCCCGTCAACTCGGCGAGATGGGCACCGCCACGAATCTTGTTGTCCATCGCCTCGGCGAGGAAGGCTGCCCCGACCCCGAGGAAAATCCCGAACACCAGGCCGAGGGCCAGGTTGAGCTTGACCCGGGGCACCGCCGGACTCTCCGGCACGGTGGCCGGACCGATGATCGCCACCTGCCGCTCGAGGATCTCCCTGAGATCGGAGCTGCGCGCCACCTCTTCCCGGCGCGCGAGCAGACGCTCGAGGTTGGCTTTCTTCTGGTCGTACTGACGCCGTAGAGACTCCACCTCGCTGGCCTGGTACTGCTTGGCATTGGCCAGTTGCTTTTCCTGCTCATAGAGGTCACGCAGCCGCTGTTCCTGCTCACGGGCCGCAACCACGTCCGCCCGGGCGCCGGAGAGAGCCTGGTGGTAGAGCTTTTCGGCCTCGGCTTGCAGATTGCGGCGGGTCTCCTGCTCGGCGGTGTGCAGTTCCCTCAGACGCGGCCAGCTCGGTCCCACCTTGCCTTCCATGTCGGCGATTTCCGCCTGGATCGAGGCGAGCTGCTCGTGGTATTTGAGCACTTGCAGGTTCGAGCGGACCACCTCGAGGGCCATCGGCTCCGACTGCTCGTAGGCGTGGAGCTGGGCCTCGGCACTGGCCCGGCGCGACTTGGCCTCGGTCAGGGTCGCATCGAGCCGCTCTAGACGAGTTCGCCGCATGTCGCTGTCGGAGGCCACCAGCGCCGCGTCGTGCGTCCGCGTGGCCTGTTCGAGCCGACTTTCGATCTCTCGTAGTTCGGCATTGGCCTCGTCGATGCCGTCTTCGATCACCTCCAGGGCCCGTCGCCGGGGCGCCAGGCCGATTTCCTCGACGAAGAAATCCTGGTAGGCATGGACCACCGCATTGACCACGTCGGCTGCCAGCTCCGGCGAGGAGTGGCGGAAGCTGACCCCCACCACGCTGGAGTACTCGAGCTGCTCGACCTTCAGCCGCTCGCGGATCCAGCGTGCCATCTGCTTGTCGTCGGGAGGCGCCGCGTCCTCCTCGGGCTGCTCGTCGGCGGAGAGTAGCTCGAGGATGCGCTCGCGAATCGGATAGTCCTCTCGGTGGAGGGCCCGCATCAGCACCTTGGCGTCCTTGATCAGCAGATATTGGGTCTGGTAGAAGCGCTGGATCTCGAACTCGTTCCAGACCATCGGCATCACATCGTCGGATTCCAGCACCTTGGGCGTGGACCGCTCGATGAGGATGCGCGCCGAGGCGTCATACAGCGGCGTCCGCAGAAAAGTCACCAGGCCGGTGACGATGAACACCTGGGCGGCGATGGCCACCACCAGCCAGCGGCGCTGCAAGAGCAGGCGCTGAACGGCTTTCAGGCTCCAGTCTCCCGCAGCACTCTGCTCGGGACTCATCTCGGAGGGACGATCCTGCATCGGGCACTCTCCCCACACCCGGATCGACGGGACCGGGCCGGTCAGCGACCAACATAATGCACACAGGGCCCTTCGGGCAATCCCGGACTCTCCCGGCACAGATCCGGCAAGATCCGGCAACTCGGGTCAGGAAACGAAATCTTTGATTCGTTGCGAGGCATCCCGGGGACAGACGAGCACCCCCTCGGGCCCCACCACCACCAGCCGGCCGCCGGCTCCGAGCACCACCGCCCGGCCCCCGGCGCCGTCGACCCGCAGTACGACGCTGGCCTCGGCACCCTCTCCTCGGGCCTCGAGGCACAGCGCCGGGCCGGCCTCACCGCGGGCCGCCAGAGCAGCGACGGCCTCCCAGTCGCCGATATCGCTCCAGCCCGCCTCGAGAGGCACCATCAGCACCCTCTCGGCCCGCTCCATCAGGGCATAGTCGATGGATGTCCGGGGCACCTGCTGCCAGTGCTCGAGCTGTCCCGAATCCACATAGCGCGCCACGGCTCGAGCGACATCGGGAGCGTGGCGATCGAGAGCGCTGCGAAAGGCATCCGCCCGCCAGATGAAGATCCCTGCATTCCAGAAGTGGCGCCCCCCGGCCAGATAGGCCGTGGCCGTCTCCTCGTCGGGCTTTTCCACGAAGCGGCGCACCTCGCAGCACGCGCCGGCCACATCCCCTACCTCGACATAGCCGAAGCCGGTCGCCGGCCGGTCCGGGCGGACGCCGAGGATCACCAGCGCTCCCTGCCGGGCAGCCCGCGCCGCGGTGGCCACGGCTCGGGTGAAGGCGTCGGTATCGTCCACGCGGTGATCGGCGGGGAAGATGCCCACCACCGCCTCGCCATCCTCTCGGCGCATCCGCTCCATGGCCAGAGCCACCGCGCCGGCAGTGTCCCGGGCGGAGGGCTCGGGACCCAACGACACCTCCGCCAGGGCCGGGCATCCCTCCTGCAGCAGGCGCCCGAGGCCGGGCTCGGCCTGCAACACCATGCGGTCGGGCCGCAGGCTGCCCTCGAGGCGCCGGACGGTGGCCTCGAGCAGGCTCCGGCCGGCACCGCCCAGAGGCAACAGGGGCTTGGGGCGCTGCGGACCGGTCCACGGCCACAGGCGCTTGCCGCCGCCGCCAGCCAGGATCACCGCCCGGTCGAGCACGGGCTAGACCTCCTGCAAGGCCTCGACCGTGCGAGCCAGGCCCTCGTCCAGGCCCACCTTCACCCGGTAGCCCAGCAGGCGCTCGGCCTTGGAGATGTCCGCCAGAGAATGCTGGATGTCGCCGGCCCGGGGCGGCCCGTGCTGCGGCTCGATCCTGGTACCCAGAATCGCGTTGAGGCGCTCGACCAGGTCGAGCAGGGAGATTCTTGTGCCGCAGGCCACGTTGTAGGCCTCGCCACAGGCCTCCTCGGGGGCCTCGGCAGCGAGCAGGTTGATCTGCACGACGTTGTCGATGAAGGTGAAATCCCGGGTCTGCTGGCCGTCGCCGTTGATCGTCGGCGCCTGGCCCGCGATCATCATCGAGGCAAACTTGGGGATCACCGCGGAGTACTCCGAACCCGGATCCTGACGAGGCCCGAAAACGTTGAAATAGCGCAGGGCCACGGTTTTCAGCCCGTAGAGCTGGGTGAAGACGCGGCAGTAGGTCTCCGCCGCCAGCTTGTCCACGCCGTAGGGGGACAGGGGCGCGGGGGTCATGGTCTCCACCTTCGGCAGCTCCGGAGACTCGCCGTAAAGAGACGAGGACGAGGCCGCGACGAAGCGGCGCACGCCCAGATCCCGGGCGGCGAGCAGCAGGTTCAGCGTGCCATCCATGTTGACCCGGTGGGAGGTCAGCGGATCGGCCACCGAGCGAGCCACCGAGGGGATCGCCGCCTGGTGCAAGACCACCTCGCAGCCCTCGACGACACGACGCACGGTCTGCTCGTCGGTGATGTCGCCCTCGACCAGCTCGAAAGTACCGCCGCCGAGCGCCCGCCAGGCATCTACCTGCTCGAGATTCGAGCGGCGTCCGGTGGAAAAATCGTCGATCACACGCACGTCGTCGCCGCGCCGCAGCAGGGCCTCCACCAGATTGGAGCCGATGAAGCCACCACCGCCCGTAACCAGAACTCGCAAGGTCCTACCTCCTGCCGGAACTCGCCGGCCCTGGGGGAATGTCTAGCGCCCGACGGCGAGGTATTGCAAGCCTCGCTTTTCGACGTCCTCACGCTCGTAGATGTTGCGCATGTCCACCAGCACCGGCCGGGCCAGGGCCTGCTTGATGCGCTGGAGGTCCAGATTGCGGAACTGGTTCCACTCGGTGACCAGGGCCACCACGTCGGCCCCCTGACAGGTGGAGTATTCGTCCTCACCGATGGCGCCGCTGTAGCCCGCCGCCCGGGCCGTGTCCACCGCGATGGGATCGAAAGCCCGCACCCGGCCCCCCTCTTCGATCACCTGCTCGGCGATCTTCAGCGCTGCCGACTCCCGCACATCGTCCGTGTTGGGCTTGAACGCCAGGCCGAGCATCGCCACCGTCCGCCCTTCGAGGCTGCCGCCGACGGCCTCGCGCAGTTTGTCCACCATCCGCCTGGGCTGGTCGTCGTTGACCGCCACCGCAGCCCCGATGATCCGCAGTCTCTCGCCATACTCCTCGGCGGTGGCCAGAATCGCCTGGGTGTCCTTGGGAAAGCAAGAGCCGCCGTAGCCAGGGCCCGGATGGAGGAACTTGGGGCCGATCCGCTGATCGAGCCCCATTCCCCGGGCGATGTCGTGCACATCGGCTCCCACCTTCTCGCACAGGGCGGCCATCTCGTTGATGTAGGAGATCTTCACCGCCAGGAAGGCGTTGGAGGCGTACTTGATCAGCTCCGAGGTGCGACGGGAGGTATGGAGGATCGGGGTCTGGATCA
>JALTMS010000634.1 GCA_027001345.1 Acidobacteriota bacterium
GGTTGCTGGTCGACTTCGGCGGTCAGCTTCCACGGCTGGTGGTGGTTGAAGTAGCGGTTGGCGGCACGTACGGCGGCCATCACCTCGGCCAGGCCCCGGTCGAGACTCATTCCCTCGAGGTGAGTCTTCATCGCCTCGATGGCCCGGTTGCAGGCCTCGCGCAAGTCACGCTCCACCTGGCCCTCGAGGGCGGGATCCCGCGCAGGAATCACGCCTCCGAGGTTGCGCTCGACCATCCGCAGCGAGCGGCTGGCCAGGTTGCCCAGATCGTTGGCCAGGTCCGCGTTGTAGCGTGTGATGAAGGCCTCCTCGCTGAACGAGGCATCTCGGCCGAGGGTCATCTCGGCCATCAGGAAGTAGCGCAGAGCATCGACGCCGTACTTGTCGGCCATGTCCATCGGGTCGGTCACGTTGCCCAGCGACTTGGACATTTTCTCCTGCCCGGTCAACCACCAGCCGTGGGCGAAGATCGACCGCGGCTGCTCGAGACCCATCGCCTGGAGCATGGTCGGCCAGTACACCGTGTGGGTGGTGAGGATGTCCTTGCCGATCAGGTGTACCGAGGCGGGCCACCAGCGACGAAAGTTCTCCTCGTCGCGCTTGTAGCCGATGGCGCTGATGTAGTTGACCAGGGCGTCGAACCACACGTAGCAGACGAAGTCGCGGTCGAAGGGCAGCTCGATGCCCCAGGGCATGCGTTTCTTGGGGCGCGAAATACACAGGTCGCCCAGCGGCTGGCGCAGGAAACCGAGGGTTTCGTTGCGACGGTAGGCGGGCTGGATGAACTCGGGGTGGGAGTCGATGTAGTCGATCAACCACTGCTGGTAGGAGGACATGCGGAAGAACCAGTTGACCTCGGTGATCTTCTCCACCTCCCGGCCTTCGGGGGACTTGCCATCGACCAGCTCACCTTCGGTGTAGAAGCGCTCCTCGCTCACGCAGTACCAGCCCTCGTACTCGCCGCGGTAGATCTCGCCCTTGGCATGCAGCTCGGAGAGAATCTGCTGCACCACCTGCTTGTGGCGCGTTTCGGTGGTGCGGATGAAATCATCGTGGGTGATGCCGAGCTTCTTCCACAGCTCCTGGAAGCGCACCACCGTACGGTCACACTGCTCCTGGGGTGAGATACCCAGCCGACTCGCCGCGTCATAAACCTTCTGGCCGTGTTCGTCGGTGCCGGTGAGGAAGAAGGTCGGGACTTCGAGCAGCCGGTGATAGCGGGCCAGCACGTCGGCCAGCAGGGTGGTGTAGGCATGGCCGATGTGGGGGGCATCGTTGACATAGTAGATCGGCGTGGTGACGTAGAAGCTCTTCATCAGTGCTCCAGGTGAGCGGTTCGGGGTGCTTACCAGGCTCCGGCCCGGGGATCGCTTTCCAGGCGCTCGAGCAGCAAGCGGACGGCCGCGGCGAGCTGGGTGTCCTCGTCGGCCAGGGTGTCTTCCGCTGGTGGTTGGGCCACCAGCAGATCGGGCTGTACGCCGTGGTTCTCCTGGTTCTCGCCGGTCAGGGCATCGTACCAGCCACGCAGGGGCAGGCGCACCCAATCCCCGTTGAGCAGCCTCCGCCCGCCGGTGGAAATCACCGCGCCGAAGGTGGGGGTGCCGATCAGCGGCCCCCGTTCCAGGTTGCGGAAGGCCCGGGAGAAGATCTCGGCATTCGAGTAGGACTCCTCGTTGCACACAGCGGCAGCGGGGCGGGTCCAGGCCGCCAGCGGCAGTCGTCCCTGGGGATAGGCGCGAGTCGATGGGTCGGCGTCCCGGGGGATGGTGTAGGCATGGCGTCGCACGTTGAGCACCGCCATCAGGTAGTCGGTGGTCCAGCCGCCTCCGTTGGAGCGCACATCGATCAGCAGACCCTCCTTGCCGTGGCCGGCGGCGTAGAGGTCGCGCTCGAATTCCTCGAAGGAAGGCATGCTCATGCCCTGAATGTGGAGGTAGCCCAGCCGTCCACCCGACAGTCGCTCGACCAGGGCGCGCCGCTGCCGCGTCCACTGGCGGTAGCGTAGCTGGCGCTGGCGCGAGAAGGAAACCGGCTCGATGACCACCTGTCGTCGGCTGCCGTCCGTGCCCGCGATGGTCAGCGGGATCCGCCGGCCGACGGTGTTCTCGAACAGGGCGTAGATATTGCTCGTCTCGCCCACCTCCCGGCCATCGACGGCCACGATCCTTTCGCCCGGGCGCAGAGCCACGTCGGTACGGGCGGCGGGGGAATCGTCGAGTACCTCACTGACCAGGATGCCGGGGCCCCCTTCCGAGGGGTCGAAAAGCGCTCCGATCCAGCCGGTCTGGGCGCCACCTTCGGGGCGGTGCGGGCGGTAGCCCATGTGGGAGGCGTTGAGTTCACCGAGCATCAGGTTCATCACGTCGGCGAAGTCTGCGTGGTCCGAGGCGTCCAGGGCCCAGGGCCGGTAGCGCCGGCGCATCGCCTGCCAGTCGACCCCGTGGAAGTGGGGGTCGTAGAACCACTCGGACAGGGCCCGCCAGGCCTCGTCGAAGAGTTGCTCGCGCTCGGCCGCGGTATCCACCGTGTAGCGGGCATCGAAGGGGATCGGATCGCCGGCCTTA
>JALTMS010000635.1 GCA_027001345.1 Acidobacteriota bacterium
TCTTCTCTCTCCGGGCGATCATCTCCGCCGCGCCTCGTGGCCCCCCCCTGCATTTTCGTATGCGTGGAACCCGCCCCTGTTGCAAGTCTACTCATTAGGAGCTTCTCCATGGCAAAGAAAACCGCTTTCTTGATTCTCACCGTACTCATGATGATCTCTACCCTCGGCGTGTCTCTGGCCGGCTGTCAAGACCAGGAGTGCGAGGAGACCGATGGCACCTACTACTGTGAAACCGCAGTCGGGTACTGGTGCACGGTGACCGGTCAAGGCGCAGCCTGCACCGAAGGAACCTGTGACACCGGCGGTGGCGATGGCGGTGGTTTCGTCCCCGGACTCACCTGATTCGAGGAAATCCGGTCCACGACAGGTAAACCTCGGACCTGAACAGCCGTGCCGTATCGCGATTCGAGCCGGCGCGGGTACCATGGCTGCTGCGCCACCTCTCGGCTTGCGCAGCAGCCAATTTACCGGCTGGAACGCGTGTCCTGCGCTCGGCCAGCCGAGTCGTGATGTACCCGCGGAACTCCTCGAGAGAAAGGACGATAGCAAGATGTGCAAAAGCACCGCTGCTCTCGCGTTCCTCCTGCTGCTCGTACCTGACGCCTACTCATCACCGGAGGCCGAGTCGAAGCAGGAGATGATTCAAGATCAGGACTCGAGCGGTTTCCCCTCCGCACTCGCCAACGTGCTTCGGCAAGTTTCCAGGGATGGAAAGAACGCTGCGAAGCCGGCCGTTGAAGAACTCGTTCTGCAAGACCCTCAGGACCGGGATCTGTGGGCCGCTCTCTATGCCCTCTACTGGCATGATCCACCGCGATCCGTGGAACTCTCCGCTGCTGCTGACGCCGCGGGAGAGGAGGTGCTTGCACTCTACCAGCAGGTATTCGATCCGGACATCTACGAGGAGCGAGAAGGCGAGCAACTGGTTGATGGTATTCGACGCCGGATCGATGATCTCCCCGACTCTCTGAGGTCTCGACCACTGGTCCGCAGCGTCGCCTGTTATCTTTCGTCCGGCGTTGCTCCCGACCAGGCCCGGTCGGACTGTCAGGCGGCCGCCCTCGACGCCCCCGATATGTTGAGTACGATTCGGGGCACCGCCATCCTCCAGGAGAGGCTGGGCAATACAGTCGCGCTACGCGGACTGGTTCACAGGCTTCTCGTGATGTACAACGCTGACCTGCCCAGCTCGATGCACTTCTGGGATTCCCGCCCGAGGTGCTCAGCGGCGTGGAAGCACCTCTGGCCCTTCATCAATCTCGACTTCCAGCACCCGTTGCGGCGGCGTGCCCTGCGGGCACTGCTCTCCGGAGACAATCCGCCCACTGTCAGTTCCGCGCTCGAGCTGCTCGAGCAACTCCTTCCTGAAGACCACTGGTGGAGGCGCGAGCTGGGTGCAATCGTGGAGAATCTCGGAAGCATCGATGGAGTGCGGGGCGGAGTCGAGCAATGGCTACAGCAGGTTTCGGATGCAGCACTGGCCTCGGCGAGAGATGATGGCGGCAGCTTTCTCGCCAAAGTCGCCCGGGCTCGCTCCGATTTTCTTCTGAACGGCGGTGACGCCGCCGCTGCCAGACAGATCCTGGAAAAGGCCAGAGCCGTGGTTCGCAACACATATAAACCAGAGTTGCTACGACGTCTTGCCAGCATGGATGCACGGAACGCCCCGAATCTGCTCGCGGAAGCGTCGCTTCTGGAGCACCCTTTTTTCGGTACCATCCCGGCTCCAAACGAATCTGTCGTGCCAAGAAAGGGAGATGTGCAGCGGACAATTGCACTTGCGCATCCGGCGCCAATGCACGGATTGGTCGACTTCGAGGGGCAAGCAGTCTCTCCCGGCGGTCCGCATGTCCTCGTGTTTTGGCGTGGACGTTGTCACTGGACGAAGGTGCTTCATCAAGACCTCGTAGAGCGGAACCGCGGCCGGGAAGTGCCTGAAGTCTATTGGGTGAACTATGACGGCTCTTCCAGTTTCGAGGATGTAGCCCTTGACGCTACGCGTTTGGGGCTGCCATCGGAAGCGATCCTCCTCAGCCGCCCGAGCGATGCCCAGGACAAACCGCTGCACACGGATTTTGGCGTGACCGTCTCGCCGTATTTGATCGCTGTCAGCAAGTCTGGATTGGTGGTCTGGGAACATCGAGGGGTCCGGCCGGGGGGAGATACGGCGCTGGAGATCCTCCGGCTCTTGGAGTATCTCAATGAAGCGGACTAGCCCTGAGGGCCGCTTGCTGCTTTGGCTGGCCGCCCTGCTGCTCCCTGCGCTCGCGCACGCCGACCAGTGTGCGGAGGGCCTGCTCGAGCTGGCGGTGACAGTATCGGGCTCGACGGCTGTTCCCCCGGACCTGGCGTGCCGCTACTCCCTCGCGGGAGAGCCAATCATCCTCTCTGACGGGCGTGGCTGTGTCGAAAAGGATGTCTTTTTTCACTGCCGGGGCACAGGCGTGGAGACAGCCTATTTCTACTCCGATCATGACGGCAAGGTCCGAGTCATCCTGGACGAAACGGCTTGCTACAAGGTGGGCCAGGAGCAGGCGCCCGTACGACTCTACCGCCGTGGGAACGGCCGCATTCTCGAGGTTCAGCCCGGCGAATTCCTCTGTCCTCATTCCGAATCTGGCCCCGCAATCGCAGTCTCTGGGCAGCAGTCTGGAACTGTCGGAAGGTGGGGAGACTCTGGACTGACGAGTGGCGATAGCAATACCACTTCCGTTCGGATCCCGGATGATCGATGGCCCGCGGCACTCAGCGAGGCGAGGAGCATCGCGGGAGACCTGTATCCCTCGTTCCTGGCTGAGGGTCGGTGGCCGCCAGGGGTGGTGAACGGGCTGGCCCGCTTCGAAATCGGGAAGAGGGCCACTGGAGGGGTGACGCTCCAAGTCCCAGTTCCAGACTCCGGAGCCGGGGTGCTGGGTAGGGTGAGGATTTCCGGGGCGCCTGATCTCCTCTTGCGACGCGCCAGCGACTCGCGTGAACCGAGGGACGTGCGTGTCGGCTGGACTCGGGGCGGTGAACTCACCGGGCGTCTGCGGTCATCGGAGGGGGCACCCGTGGGGGGCCTACTCGTGAGCCTGCTGGACGCAGAGGAGCCGCGTTTGCTCGACCAGTCGGTCAGTGATGCGGCAGGGCGTTTTCTCCTGGAGCCGGAGCATGGCGGAATGGTCCGCCTTGTCTTGGGAGAACCGGACTTCCCCCTGCTCGAGGAGTACTGGGATGCCTCTCGCGACAACCAGAGGGAAGTGGTCGTTGAAGCGGGCGCAATGATGGTCGTCGTAAGGGACGAGAACGGGCTGCCGGTTGCTGAAACTCGAGTAACTGTCAGTGGAATCACCGGCGGGCACAGAAGCCAGGGGTCGATCCTGCAGACCACCTCAGGCTACGGTATCGCTCCATTCCCCGTCGTGCCGACCGGTTCAGTGATGTTGGAACTGCACCGGGAAGGATTCGCGACAGCGGCGCTGGGACCGCTTCTCGTCGAAGATGGGAGGGTCACACCCGTCGTGGTCGTGCTGCGTTCCGGAGCGAGCCTGAAGGGTGTAGTCCTCGCATCAGACGGTGTCGGGGTAGAGGGAACCCTGCTGTGCTGGTCGGCGGAGGGAGGTGAGGCGTGTGAGAGAAGCGGTCGCGCGGGTGCCTTCGAGTTGAAGAACCTTCCGCGAGGCATTGTCCGGGTCACCGCCAGGCACGAGGAGATGGGCACCACCACCGCATGGGTCGATCTACGCCGCGACGACTTCGTCGAACTGCATCTGGAGGATGGCGCAACGGTATACGGCCAGATAGAAGATTGGAGAGAGGAAGAAGATCTATCGGTCGAAATCGGCGTCGTCGGCCATCCAGACAACTGCGCAATCGATGTCCACGGGCGGTTCGTCTGTTCGGGGATTCCTCCTGGAAGACATCGAGTGGAGATGAAAACCTCCTACGGGATCGGGAAACCAGAACGAAGCGTCCAGTCGGAGACTGTCGTTCTCGAGGCGGGCGAACACAAAGAAGTGGTTTTCGAGATGGGATCGGCTTTGACCGGAAGCGTGGTGGAGAATGGAGAACCAGCCCGGGGGTGGACGATCCGGTGGATGCGGTGGGAGGGCGACGATCCGGGAGGCAATTTACCGCGGTCGCTGCTAGAAGCAACGACGACGGAGTCGGGCGGTTATCAGGTCTTCGGGGTAGTTCCGGGCAACATCTACACCGTTAGTTTGAGCGGGGAGGGACGGACGTACCTGGAAGAAGTCATCGTGGAAGGCAGCGAGGCCAACTTCGAGCTGGACGGCGAAACCGTCCGGGGGCGGGTGACGAACAAGGTCAGCGGCGAGGGACTCGGAGGAACCGAGATCCTCGCCTATGACCCGGAAGCGTGGCCGGCGGTGTCTCGAAGATGGCCGGACCCGGACGGCGGATTCTCGATGGCTCGCCAGGCTCGTGGAAGACAACGGATCGTAACAGCAGACGAGGATGGGTTCTTCGAACTCCGGCTCGAGAATGGTCCATGGGTGGTTCGAGGGAACCGGCGAGGTTTCGTGCCGGGCAAGAAAGCGATCACCGTGGGTGGTGACGAGCCAGCCGTCGATCTCGAGCTGACGCCCTCTGGAGGCGTCTGGGGGCAGGTTCGGGAACCGGCTGGGCTGGGCCGGCCGTGGACAACGGTCTACGCCTACTGCCGGGGCGCGGCGAGCGTCGTGCACAGCGCCCGCACCTCCGACAAGGGCTGGTTCGTTTTCGACAAACTCAGGGGCGGTGCCTGCGCCCTGCTCGCCGTTGCACCGGAGGGGATGGGCATGGTGCCGGCTTTCGATCCGGCTCGTGGCCTGGAAGATCCTGAGTTCCTCCCGGTACGGCTGAATCCTGTGGGCAGGCTCGCGGTGCTCCTCCCGCAAGGCGCAGAGACGGTAGCCCGCGAGAGCGTACCGTTGAGAATCATCCCGGAAGGCGGTCTGGACATCGTTCCTATTCTGCGAAGGCTGAAGACCTCCGATCTGCGGGTCGAGATCGAGCGTGTAGGAGCCCGCTACAGGGTCGTCGTACCCGCATTGCCGATCGGCCGCTATAAGGTTTTCTGGCCGGGACGGATGGAGGAGACCGCCGTGGTCCTCGCCGGGGGTGAAACCACCGTGGAGTACTGATCGGTGTTCACGAGGCAGTCTCGGCATCACTACCCGCATGAGTGAGAAGGATATCTGCGGTTGACCCCGAAAGGGGGACAAGCTGATCTGCCTCTGAACAAGAAGCTCGCCACGCAACAGCGCTCGGGTGCTGTGGCATGGCGAGCTTATGGCTCAAGAGGCGAAGAGGGCCGAGGCAGCAGGCCCGGAAGCCCCGGCGGTGGAAGCGGAGGCGCCGGCCGGGGGGCAGGCGGTGTGTTTCGAGCCATGCCGCCATTGCACCGACTTTCGGGTCCTCGGGGCAGAGCCCGGCGGCAGGGGTCTCCCGGATCCGGGAACTCAGCCTGTTTTCAGGAACTTGGGCGCGGAGCGCGACAGGGCGCGGTCTTTTCGGGCCACCTCGCAAGCTGTGAGCCGTGAGGGTTTCGGCCCTCGTTTTGCGTTGGCTCCAGGGAAGGCCTTCGAGGCACTTTCTGGAGACGACGCCATGTTCCCCGCGATCCCACGCCGCCTGCTTCCGCTCTGCATCCTCCTCGCTTCCCTCTCGCCGGTCCCGGCCGCCGAGTCCGAGGACGACCCGCAGTGGATGCAGATCGTGCAGCAGCGTATCGCTGCCAGCGAATACGAGATCACCTGGCAGAGCCAGACGGTGCTCGCCGATCTCGAGCCGGCCTGGCACGCACCCAACCGGGCCCACGACCTGCGCACCTACTTCACGCCTGCCGGGCCGCGGGTGGTGCGCCGCACCTCCGCCGAGCCGACCTGGCAGTGGGCCCTGTCGCTGACCGCCTACGGGCGCGGCGAGCGCCTGGTCCCCGTGGCTGCTGCCCGCCTGCGCCCCGACGGCAACCGCATCGAGTACCGGCGCGGCCCTCTGGTGGAGTGGTACATCAACGACCCCCGAGGCCTCGAGCAGGGCTTCACCCTCGACGGGCCTCCGGAGTCGATCGAAATCGTCCCCAACGCTGCCGACGCCCCGGCGGGCAGCCGCACGGCGCCGGCCGAAAGCGACCCGGCCTACCTGGTGCTGACCCTCGGCGGATCTCTCTCACCAAAGATCAGCCCCGACGGCCAGGCCATCGACTTCGTCGCGCCGGGGGGCGCCAAGGTGCTGCGCTATGCCCACCTGCTGGTCACTGACGCCGACGGGCGTGAGCTGCCGGCATGGATGGAGGGCTTCGCCGAGGCGGGAGTGCGGGGCCTGCGCATCGTCTTCGACGACCGAGACGCCCGCTACCCGCTGACCGTCGACCCTCTGGCCACCATCGCCGCCTGGACCGCCGAGAGCAATCAGGCCAACGCCCGCCTGGGCGTTTCCGTGGCCACCGCCGGCGACGTCAACGGCGACGGCTACAGCGACGTGATCGTCAGTGCCTATCTCTTCGACAATGGCCAGACCGACGAGGGGCGGGCCTACGTCTACCACGGATCCGCCTCGGGCCTGAGCGCCACGGCGGCCTGGACGGCAGAGTCGGACCAGAGCTCGGCCTGGTTCGGCTGGTCGGTGGCCACCGCCGGCGACGTCAACGGCGATGGCTACAGCGACGTGATCGTCGGCGCCTACCTCTATGACGCCGGACAGACCAACGAAGGGCGCGCCTAC
This sequence comes from Acidobacteriota bacterium, assembly GCA_027001345.1. Taxonomy (GTDB): domain Bacteria; phylum Acidobacteriota; class Polarisedimenticolia; order J045; family J045; genus JALTMS01. Next base: position 6,706 of record JALTMS010000635.1, read on the forward strand.
GTCTACCACGGATCCGCCGCCGGGCTGTCGGCCGCCGCGGACTGGACGGCCGAAGGCGATCAATCCGAATCGCGGCTCGGCTTTGCCGTGGCCACCGCCGGCGACGTCAACGGCGACGGTTACAGCGACGTGATCGTCGGGGCCGACGGCTACGACAACACCTTGGCCAACGAAGGCCGCGCCCTGGTCTACCACGGCTCGAGCAGCGGCCTGTCGACCACTGCCGACTGGACCCTGGACGGGAGCCAGGTCGATGCACAGCTCGGCAAGGCGGTGGCCACCGCCGGTGACGTCAACGGTGATGGCTACGCCGACGTGGTGCTGGGCATCCCCCTGTGGGACGGCGGGCAGGTGGACGAGGGCCAGGTGCGGGTGTTCTTCGGCTCGAGCGCGGGGCTCAGCGCCACCGCTGACTGGACGGTGGCCTCCGAGCAGGCGGGTGCGGAGTTCGGCGACTCTGTGGGCACCGCGGGGGACGTCAACGGCGACGGTTACGCCGACCTGGCCGTTGGAGCCCAGCGCTATTCGAATGGCGAGAGCGAGGAGGGCAAGGCCTATGTCTTTCACGGCAGCGCGTCGGGGCCGAGCACCACGGCGGACTGGTCGGTGGAGAGCAACCAGGCCGATGCCTGGATGGGTGACAGTGTCTTCACCGCCGGCGACGTCAACGGCGATGGTTACGCCGACCTGATCGTGGGCGCTCGCCGCTACGACAACGGGGAGGCCAACGAGGGGGCCGCCTTCGTCTACCACGGTTCGGCAACGGGGCTGGCTACCACCGCAAACTGGAGCGTCGAAAGCAACCAGACCGGCGCCCGCTTCGGCGTATCCGTGGCCACCGCCGGCGACGTGGACGGCGACGGCTACTCCGACGTGATCGTCGGTTCCTACCTGGAGAACAACCCCGACGTGGACGAGGGGCGGGCCTACGTCTACCACGGCTCCGCGGCGGGACTGAGCACGGCCGCCGACTGGTCGGTGGACAACGAGCAGTACTCCTCCAAGATGGGCTACAGCGTATCCGGCGCGGGTGACATCAACGGGGACGGTTACGCCGACGTGCTGGTGGGTGCCTACCTGTACGACGGCGGAGAGACGGACGAGGGGCGGGCCTATGCCTACTACGGCAGTGCCGAGGGACTCAGCGTAACCGAAAACTGGACGGCGGAACCGAACCAGGCCGATGCCCGCTTCGGCATCTCGGTCTCCGATGCCGGCGACGTCAATGGGGACGGCTACGCCGACGTGATCATCGGCGCCGACATCCACGACGGCCAGCAAGCCGACGTGGGGCGCGCCTTCGTCTACCTCGGCTCCTCCGGCGGCCTGAGCGCCACGGCCGACTGGACCGCCGACAGCGATCAGACCTACTCCAATTACGGCTTTGCGGTCGGTTCGGCCGGCGATGTCAACGGCGATGGTTACGCCGACGTGGTGGTGGGGGCCTACAGCTATGACAACGGAGAAGTCAATGAGGGACGGGCTTTCGTCTACTACGGCTCGGCAGCGGGCCCCAGCCCGAGCGCAGACTGGGTTGCGGAAAGCAACGTTGGCGGTGCCCAGTTCGGAGTTTCCGTGGCCACTGCCGGCGACGTCAACGGCGACGGCTACGACGATCTGATCGTCGGCGCATTCAACTTCAGCAACAGCAAGACCAATCAGGGGCGAGCCTACGTCTACCACGGATCACCCTCGGGTCTGGAGACGGTTGCTGCGTGGACGAGGGATGGCGACACGGTTGACGCCGATTTCGGCCGATCCGTCGCCTCCGCCGGCGACGTCAACGGCGACGGCTATGCCGACGTGATCGTGGGGGCCTATACCCGCGATGACGGGACTGGGGCCAAGACAGGGCGAGCCACCGTCTACCACGGCTCGTCGAGCGGTCTGGAGGCACCCGCGGCCTGGTGGTACGACGGCACCGCGCAGGGCGACTCGCTCGGCGAGTGGGTCGACTCGGCCGGTGATGTCAACGGTGACGGCTACGCCGACGTGATCGTGGGGGCGCCCGGTTTCGACGGTGATGCGATCAACCTCGGCAACGCATACGTCTTCCTCGGCTCCTCCGCCGGGCTCAGCACGAGCGAGGATTGGAGTAAGACAGGACCCGGGGACGGAGCGGCGTTCGGCTCTGTGGCCGGCGCCGGCGACGTCAACGGCGACGGTTTTGCCGACGTGGTGATCGGCGCCAGGGAATACAGCAACCCGGCTGGCGGCACCGGTAGCGCGTATGTCTTCTACGGCAACGAGGGCGGGGGCCTGAGCCCCACGCCCCAGCAGCGGCGGGCCGACGATCTGGCTCCCATCGTGCCCGGGGGTCGCTCCCGGGAGTCGGGCGCCTTCCGACTGGCCGTCACCGGCCGTAGCCCCTTGGGCCGCAGCAAGGTGCGCCTGGAGTGGGAGGTCAAGGACCTGGGCCTGAACTTCGACGGCCAGGGCACGGGCCGCAGCGCACTGATGGATACGGGCACGACGGGCGCCGACTTCAACGAGCTGATCTCGAACCTCGAGCCGGGGGCCCGGGCCTGGCGCATGCGCCTGCTCTACGACCGGGCCAGTTCTCCCTTCCAGGTGGCGGGGCGCTGGTGGTCCACCCCGGGCAACAGCGCCCGTGAGCGGGATCTGACCATCGCCTCGTTCATCGGAGGCCAGGTGTGGGAGGATCGCAACGGCGACGGGCTGATCGACGCCGCCGAGCCCAAGCTTGGCGGGATCCAGGTGCAGCTCCTCGACTCCAGCGCAACGGTCATCGACAGCCAGATCACCGTCGGCGACGGCACCTACCGCTTCGAGGTGGAGCCCGGCGACAGCCTGCGGGTGCGCTTCGTCGCCCCTGCCGACTGGGGCTTCACCCTTCGCGACCAGGGCCTGGACGATATGCTCGACAGCGACGCCGACACCGTCACCGGCGAGACCGCGCCCATCGCCTCCCCCTACGACGCCCAGGACGAACAGCGCTGGAGCGCCGGCCTGCGGCAGCTCGGTCCCTGCCTGCGCCCTGACGAGCCGATCTACATCTACGCCATGCGTCTGACCACCGACGGCAACGACTATCCGATCCTCGACTTCGAGGACCCCAACCAGCCCGGCAACGTCACCGGCTACAACGTCTACCGCTCTTCGGACGCCGGCCTGCCCTCCGACCAGTGGCCCCAGGTGGCCTCCAACGTGGTCGATGGAGACGAGGCCACGCCCAACAAGCAGTGGACCGACACCAGTGGCGACGTCTCGCCCAGCGGCACCTGGTACTACGAGGTCACCGCCTACAACAGCCCTTGCGACGAGGAGGGCCCCCGCTGATTGG
>JALTMS010000636.1 GCA_027001345.1 Acidobacteriota bacterium
GTATTGCCTTCGGTAATAATCAACTCGTGCAAAGGTAGTTTGACTTCGGTGCGGGTTCCTCCTTCAGAGCGGTTCTTGAGCAGGACCTGTCCGCCGAAGCGCCCCAGGCTGGCGTTGGAAAGCACCAGCCCGATGCCAAAGCCCGACTCCTTGGTGCTGAACTTCTTGGCGAGGAGCACCGCTTCGTTGATCGAGACCGCCGCGGGGCGGCCCGGGCGTGCCACTGCTTGCCCGAGCACCGTGACCGGGGGCTGCTCGAGTGCCGGTCGGTGGGGGGCCCGGGTGCGGCGGGCACTCGAGGGGCGGTTGGTCACGGTGCTGGAGCAAGCAGTGGCACGCTCGGACCGCCCCGGGGCCGGGGCCTTCCTGAGCGGCGGACTGGACAGCTCCACCGTCAGCGGGCTCCAGTGCCGGCACCGTGGCGAGCCGACCCCGACCTTCTCGATCGGCTTCGGCGAAGCGGGGTACGACGAGATCCCCTATGCCAGGATCGCCGCCCGGCATTTTTCGACCGACCCCCACGAGTACTACGTCTCCCCGGAAGACGTCACCGCCGCGCTGCCGAAGATCGCCGCGGCCTACGACGAGCCGTTCGGCAATTCATCTGCCATCCCCACCTACTTCTGCGCCCGCCTGGCGCGCGAGTGCGGGGTCGACCTGTTGCTGGCGGGGGACGGTGGCGACGAAATCTTCGCCGGCAACGAAAGGTACGCCAAGCAGAAGGTCTTCGAACTCTACCATGCGATCCCCGCACCCCTGGCCAGAATGCTGGTGAATCCGTGGACGCGACTGCCCGGCGCGCGGCGCATTCCACCCCTGCGCAAGCTCGCCAGCTACGTGGACCAGGCGCGGATACCGCTGCCGGAACGCATGCAGACCTACAACTTCCTCATGCGGGTCGCCCCCACGGAAGTGTTCACGCCCGATTTCCTCGGTCAGGTGAATCCCGACGCCCCCCTGGACCAGATGCGTCGCGTCTGGGAAGAGGTCGGGGAAGGCGATACGCTGGACCGGATGCTCTACCTGGACTGGAAATACACCCTGGCCGACAACGACCTGCGAAAGGTCACCCACATGGCCGAGCTGGCGGGCGCAGGAGTGCGCTATCCCATGCTCGACGACGAGGTCGTGGAACTCTCCCTGCGTGTCCCGTCGAGGCTCAAGCTCCGCGGCACGCGCCTGCGTTACTTCTACAAGTCGGCCATGCGGGATTTTCTGCCCCGGGAGATCCTGCACAAGCCCAAGCACGGCTTCGGCCTGCCCTTCGGGGAATGGCTCAAGACCTCCGTCCCCCTGCAGCAGCTCGTCTACGGTCAGCTCGAAGCATTGAAGGGACGTGGCATCGTGCAGGACGACTTTCTCGATCGACTGATCGAGACGCACCGGCACGGACATGCGTCCTACTACGGGACCATGCTGTGGGTCTTCGCCATGCTCGAAGGATGGCTCTCCAGTCACGGCCACTGACAGGATGGCGAAACGGGCACGATCAGTCGCCTGCGTGATCGATCTGTGGGCGGAGGCATCCATGCCCCGCACCGGCAGTCCGTTTTCCTGAACAGCCTGCCGGGATCGGCCGGCGGTCAGACGCGTTCCTCCCTGGCGCTGCGATAGCTCGACAGGATGCGCGCCACGAAGCGCGCCGGGCTCCGGTCCCAGGTGGTGAATCTCGGGAGCTGCAAGGGGTCACTTCCCTGCGATGCGGCGCCCCGCGCCGTGCTCACGGCGTACCTGAATCCCGCCGCCCTCACCTCGGCCACATGCTCGCTGCGGTAGTCGAGGCGTGGCCGGCCATTGGGATAGGCGAACAGGGTCACTTCCCGGTCCGTCAGGGCCTCGAGGCGCTTCCGCCCCAGGGCCAGCTCGCCCCGCACTTCGGCCAGCTCCGTCGCCGCGAGGATCGGATGGGTGTGGGTGTGGGCGCCAATGCCCATGCCGGCCGCCTGCAGGCCCCGCACCTGTTCGGAGGTCATCATGAGATCGTCGGGGAGCTTCGCGCCGGCGGCGGTCACGATCCGCTCGACCGCCCGACCGCGCACCGCCGGCCTCTGGTGCTTGACCCTGCGGATCAGCCTGGCGATGAGGTCGAGGCGCTGCTCCAGGGTCCGGATCTCGCAGCGGCCGAGCCCCACCGCCTCCAGGTCGAGTGCATCCTTGTGCGTGCGCCGGATCGACTCGATGATCGCGTCGTTCCACATCCGCCCCCCATCGAGGAACCCGGTCGCAACGAAGAAGGTCGCCGGCACCCCGTAGCGGCGAAGAATCGGCAGGGCCACTGTATGGTTGTCGGCGTAACCGTCGTCGAAGGTCACCGCGACCGCGCCCGGCGGCAGGGAGCCGGCCGCCAGCAGATCGAGGGCCTGTCCCAGATCCAGGGGCCGGAAATGCCGTCGCAGTGCACGCATCTGCCAGTCGAAGGTCTCACGGTCGGGGTCGCCGGGCAGGAACGGATCGGCGCGCTCGAGCACCCGGTGATAGATCAGGATGCACAACCGCCCGCGCAGGCCCGGAAGCGCGCCCAGCCAGCGGCCCGCACCCGCCCGCCTCGGTCGCCAAGGA
>JALTMS010000637.1 GCA_027001345.1 Acidobacteriota bacterium
CGGCATGGAATGGGCTTACATTCCACATTTCTACTACAAGTACTACGTTTTCACCTACGCCACAGGGCTGTCGAGCGGCATTGCCCTGGCACGGCGGATCGCCGAAGGCGGCCAGGACGCGGTCGACGACTACCTGGCAATGCTCGCCGCCGGCTCTTCCGCCCCCCCGCTCGATCTGCTGCGCAAGGCCGGTGTCGATCTGACCTCGCCCGCCCCTGTGGAGGCCGCTCTCGACTCTTTCGAACGCGCGATGGACGAGCTGGAAACGCTGCTGGCCGTCGACGACTGACCCGATCCACCATGAAGACCGAGGTGCCCCGTGGGTGAACTCTTCTCCCTGGGTGCGGCGGTGGTCTGGGCCCTGGCGGTGATTCTCTTCCGCCGTTCGGGAGAGACTCTCGCACCCTTGACGCTGAATTTCTTCCGCGTGGCGGTCTCGAGCGTGCTGTTCCTGCTCACGCTGCTGCTCAGCGGCCAGAGCCTGCTCACGCCCCGGCCGCTGACCGACTATGCCATCCTTGCTGCCAGCGGCATCATCGCCATCGCCATCTCAGACACCCTTTTCCACCGCGCCCTGAACCTGATCGGAGCCGGCCTGACCGCGATCGTCGACTGCCTGTACGCACCGATGGTGGTACTGCTGGCCTGGGCGCTGCTCGACGAGCAGCTCTCGCCTGCCCGCTACGCGGGCATGGGGCTGGTGGTGCTGGCGGTGTTCATCGCCGCCCACCATCAGCCGCTCCCTGGCCTGGACGGACGCCACCTGCTCCTCGGCATGCTCTGCGGAACCCTGGCCATGGCCACCCTGGCGTTCGGGATCGTCATCGCCAAGCCCGTACTCGAGCATTCCTCTGTTCTGTGGGCCACGACCATTCGCCAGCTCGCCAGCTTGGTGGCCCTCGCGCCGCTGGCTCTCGGGCGCCGGCGGCGCCGGCAGGTGCTTGCGGCCCTGCGGCCGGGCCGAAACTGGCGCTTCAGTCTGCCGGGCACCGTGCTCGGTTCCTACGCCGCCTTGCTGCTGTGGATCGGCGGGATGAAGTACACCCAGGCCGGTGCCGCAGCGGTGCTCAACCAGACCTCGACGATCTACACCATCCTCTTCGCCGCCCTCTTCCTCGGCGAGAAGATCACACCACGCAAGATCGTCGCCGGCGTGCTGGCCCTCGCCGGCATCCTGCTGGTCACTCTCGGTTGAGTTCGGGTCGGCGCAGCCACAAGTAGACCGTGACGGCCACGATCGCGCCCAACCCGTCAGCCAGCATGTCCTTCTGGGCATCCCAGATATCCCCCTGGGAGCCGAGAAAGGCCGCCCCCGCCGCCTGGCCGGCGCCCGCGGCGTAGAGCCACTCGATGATCTCGTAAAGCGCTGCGACGGTGAAGATGGCGCAGACGGGAAAGAGAAAGACGAGCACCCGGCTGTTGACCAACTTCCTGCGCTCGAGCCACTCCGCCAGCGGAAAGGCGTAGAAACCGACCGAAAAATGCGCGACGCGATCGAAGTGATTGCGCTCGAAACCAAAGGTGTCGGTGATCCAGCCGAAGGGAACTCTCTCGAATGTGTAGTATCCGCCGATGGTGTGAAGAAAGATCAGCACACTCATCGCCAGGTAGGAGGCCGCCGAGAAGCGGAACCAGCGATGGCTGACGACCAGCACCAGGACGATACCGACGATGGGGATGTTCTCGGCCAACCAGGTGGCACGGTCGTAAGGCGCGATGGCCAGCAGCAGGAACTCGCAGAGGTAGATCGTCAGCAGCAGGCGAGCGAAGCGGGAGCTTGCGGCGAACATCGGATCAGTGATCCCAGCCCAGGGCGCGGGAGAGCGCCTCGATCCAGCGGGTGGTGGATGGATGGATCGTGTCGCCCCCCTCCTTTTCGAAGAAGAAGGGCCTGCGGGAACGGGCTTCGGGGAAAATCTCGTTCATCGTCGCACTCTCCCACACCCGGCCGCCCTGAATCACCCAGCGCACTTTCTCGCTCTGGCGGATGTCGGCCAGCGGATCGCCGTCGATGATCGCCAGGTCGGCCAGCTTGCCCGGCTCGATCGAACCTATCGAAGCGTCGAGGCCCAGGTAGCGAGCGCCGTCGATGGTACCGGCGCGCAGGGCCTGCCATGGAGTGAAACCGCCCTGAGCCAGCATCCAGAGTTCCCAGTGGGCAGCCAGCCCCTCCCGCTGGCCGTGGGCACCGAGCTGCACGCTCACCCCGCGCTCGCGCAAACGCCGCGCCTGCCGCGCGACGAGAATGTGGTTGTAGTGGTCGTCGGGAGCACGAGTACGACGCATCGAGCGGGGCTCGACCACCGAGCGGGGAACCAGCCGCATCAAGTTGCGATCCTTCCAGACCTCGGTGCGGTCATACCAGTAGTTCTCGCCGGCAATGCCCCCGTAGGCCACCCCGAGGGTCGGCGTGTAACCGGTCTGCGATGCCGCCCAGAGCTGCAACACGTCATCGTAGAGCCGTGCCAGAGGCACGGCATGCTCGATGCCCGTGTGACCATCGACGATCTCGTTCATGTTGTGCTGGAACTTGGCTCCGCCCTCGGGAACCACCATCACGCCGAGGCGCGCACCGGCCTCGATCACCTGCTGACGCTGGTCCCGCCGCGGCTGCTGATAGCTCTTGACGCTGATCGCTCCGGCGCGGGCAAGCCGACCGACGTGAAACAGGGCGTCCTCGAGGGAGTCGATCCGTGCGTGGTAGGCCGGTGCGTGGGCACCATAGAGGATCGTACCGGTGGAAAAGATCCGCGGTCCGGTGACCAACCCCGCCCGCTGCATCTCGGCCGCGGAAAAGATGCTACTGGTGTCGTTGGATGGATCGTGGATCGTGGTCACGCCCAGGGAAAGGTTCGAGAACTGCTTCCAGTTCTGCTGGGGCGTGATCTCGGCGCGACTCATCGCCCCGTGAGCATGCACATCGACCAGGCCCGGAATCACCGTCATGCCCTCGGCCTCGAGTACCCAGGCATCCCGGGGCAGATCGACGGCGCCCCGGCGTCCCACCGCGGCAATCCGACCCTCTTCGATCAGCACCACCCCGTCGTCGATCACTTCCTGCCGCCGGTCCGCATCGCGAAAGGTCACCACCCTGGCTCCCACCACGGCCAGCGGCCGCCGACCGAAGGCCGTCTCGACCTCGAAACCCAGTTCGCGCCCTTCCACCACCGGCTTGGGTAACTCCTTGCCGCCGGCGAGAAAGGCGAAGGCGTCGGCCAGGTGTCGGGTGAACAGGCGCGAGTCGTGGGACCAGTGCAGGGCCCGACTGTCCGCGGACCAGTGGAGAAATTCGCCGGCACTCTCGGACACCCGGCGAACGGGCAGCGCCTTGGACTTCGGGCCGAGTTCGATCGTCTTACCCGTCGATACGAAGGGCGCTACGAACACTCGATTCTGTTCGGTGAACGCGACGTAGCGGCCGCTGGGGGAGACACTCCAGGAGGTGACCGTCTTGCCCAACAGATGGATGCGCTCGTCATGACCCAGGCTGTCGACGCTGGCCAGAGCCAGCTTGGTGGTCTCCACGACCTTGGAAAAGAAGATGCGTCGACCGTCAGGCGAGAAGTGGGCATCGAAACCGTGGTCGACGATTCGCCGTGCCCCTCCCCGGTCGATCCCGACCACGTAGATCCCCGGCTCGATCGAGCCCACCGGTGAGAGCAGGTGGCCTCCGGTGATGCGGCGAAAGACGACCTGGCTTCCGTCGGGCGAAAAGCGTGGCTCGATGTAGTGCCCCGTCCGGCGCGTCAGCCGGCGTTCGCGGCCGCTGTCCAGGTCACGCAACACCACCGCACCGAACCGTTCGTCGTCCCAGGTGGTGAAGACGACCTGCTTCGAATCCGGGGAAAAGGAAGGGTAAAACTCGAAACGGTCGGTGACATCGGGGCACAGTCGGCGTCGCTTGCCGCTGTTCGTATCGACCAGCCACAGCCGGCCGAGAGCCTGAAACAGGGCGTACCGGCCGTCTGGAGAGTACTGGGCCCAGCGCAACATGCGGGTCGTGAAACGCTCGGGAGCCACATCCACGGCAAAGCGCAGAGCCTTGCGGATCTTCCGCTCGTCGCGCACGTGCACCGGCACCACCCGGCTCTTCCCGCTGGCCACTTCCAGGTGGCGAATCTTGCCGCCGGCCCAGAAGACCAGTCCCGCGCCATCGGGGGTCCAGGCAAAAGCCGGAGTCGTGCCGTGGACCCCACCGGCCTCTTGCATGTCCCGATCGAGGGGCTGGTAGAGTGGGCGCTGGGCCCCGGTATCCAGATCGAGCAGGTAGAGAGCGCTGACCAGCCCGGGAAGACGCTTGACGAAGGCCAGGTAGCGACCGTCCGGAGAAGGGGTCGGTCGGATGGCCCCGCCGGGCCCACCGGCGATCACTTCGGTCTTGCCCGTATTCGGCTCGAGCCGTTTGATGACGAAGATCTGCCCGGTGGAGTCCATGTTGTACTGCCAGACCCGACCCGGTGAGACGTCCTGTGAGTAGTAGACATAGCGGCCGTCGGGCGAAAAAACCGGCTCGGCGATGTTCTTCTGGGCGCGAGGCCGGTCGGGATGCTCGACGAGTTGCAAGCCCCCTCCCCCATCGACGTGGAACAGCCAGATCTCTCCGGAGGGGATCGAGCGGGTGGAGGTGAATCCCTTGCGGGCAACGATGTACTCGCCGTCGGGACTCCACGACGGGTTGTGCACCAGGTGCTCTTTTTCCTCACTCACCGCCCGAGGCTCGCTGCCATCGGCATTGATCACCCAGATATTGTCTCCGCCGCCCCGATCGCTGACGAAGGCAATCCGGCTACCATCGGGGGAAAAGCGGGGCTGGAAGTTCCAGGGAATCCCGGAGGTCAGCGCCCGCGCCTCGCCGCCGGCGAGGGGCACGGCATAGATGTCGCCGAGCATGTCGAAGATGATCGTCTGCCCGTCGGGGCTGACATCCACGTTGGACCAGGTAGTCTCGGCGGTGTCGATGGTCACCGTCTCCCAGGTTCCCGGAGGCTCGGCCACGTTCCACTTCGGAGCCTTGTCGGCAGGTTCCTCGCCGGCCAAAACCAGGGGCAGGCCACAGGCCAGTGCCAGCACGAACACTCGAACCACGCCACGACGCACACACACCATCGGTCCGCTTCCTTTCCCGCTGCGGCCCCCTTCCAGCCGCCGCGATGGCCGACCATGGTAGCCCCTGTCCTCTTCTCGCGCGGACGCGGCCGGTGAATCGCGGTATCTTCGGGGCAATCCCCATGGCGGCCGGAGACGGTCGCGGAGGTTTCCCATGCGCCCGTTGCCAGCCGCCGTCGTGCTGCTCGCTGTCATTGCGTCGATCCCCCTGATCGTCGCCGCGGAGGGCGGTATCACCCTGCGCAGCGGCCACTTGAGCGGCCCCGAAGACCCCGCTGGACTCGCCCCGCACCTGCGAAGGGGGGCGGCGAGTCTGAGCGGCGGCGGCGCGGTGCTGCTGCGCCTGAATGCCGCCCCCTCGCCCGCGATCCGCACCCGCCTGGAAGGAGCGGGCCTGACGGTGCTGGCATGGCTCGGCCCGCGCGCCCTGATCGGCGAGCTGACCGCCGGCCGCACCGAGGCGGTACGCGCCCTGCCGGAGGTGGCCTGGATCGCCCCCTACCACCCCGGCCTGCGCCTGGCTCCGGAAATCGCCGCACTGACAGCCAGCGACCCCCGCCCGCGGATTCCCGTCGTCATCGAGTTGCTGGCCACGCGCGACCCAGCGCCGCTGATCCGACGGCTCGGTGCCCAGGGGATCGAAGTGCTCGGCCGGGCCCCGGCACGGCACGGAGCGGTCCCCCGGGGGGCGCGGCTGGTGTTCCTTGCCTCGCCGGCCCGCATCGTCGCACTGCGGGAAACCTGGGCCGGCTGGGAGGAGGTGCTGTGGATCGGCCGGCGACCGAGCTACCGCCTGCTGAACGATGCCTCGGTGTGGGTCGGCCAGTCGGGTCTCGATGGCGGACAGGCCACACCGATCCACGATGCGGGTCTGCTCGGCGAGGGACAGGTGGTGGCGGTCTTCGATACCGGACTCGATGCCGACATGTGCTACTTCCGCGACGATGCCCTCGGCCTGCCCCCCGTGGTCCTGGGTACCGATCCGGGTACCCCGGACCCGGCCCAGCGCAAGGTGCGGGTGGTGGACTTCCTGTGGAACCTGGACGATCCGGCGGATCCCGCCGACTGGGACAGCCAGGGCCACGGCACCCATGTGGCAGGATCGGTGGCCGGCGACGACCTGGCCACCATCGGAGCACGGGATCACGGCGACGGCATGGCGCCCCGGGCGAGCCTGGTGATTCAGGACGGGGGTTACCAGGTCGATGACTGCGCCGACCTGCCGGCGATCGGCTGCCCGGCCGCAGACCTCCAGCCCTTCTTTCTCCAGGCCTACCAGCAGGGAGCGCGGATACACACCAACTCCTGGGGCGACCGGGAAAACTTCTCGCCGCCGAACATCTACTCCGATGGATCCGCGGATGCCGACGCCTTCATGTGGGAACATCCCGACTTCCTGCTGCTCTTCGCCGCGGGCAACTCGGGCCCGGGCCTCGATACCGTGGGCAGTCCAGCGACGGCCAAGAACGTCGTGGCGGTGGGAGCCACGGCCCACGGCGCCTCGGCCGGCGCGATGGCGTCGTTTTCTTCCCGGGGCAAGACCGAAGACGGGCGCATCAAGCCCGACGTGACGATTCCGGGCGCGAACGTGGTCTCCGCGGACTCGGACAACAACGTCGAAACCGACAACTGCTCGACGGTCGCGATGAGCGGCACCTCGATGGCCTCCCCTACGGCGGCAGGACTCACCGCCCTGCTGCGTGAGTACTTTCAGAAAGGCTACTACCCGAGCGGCAAGGAGAATCCGGCCGACGGCCTGACGCCCAGTGCCGCCCTACTCAAGGCCGCCCTGATCGCGTCAGCCCATCCGATGGAAGACCTGGCCACGCCCCCTCCCTCCGATGACCAGGGCTGGGGAAGAATCCTCCTCGACGACGTGCTCTACCTGGCCGACGACCCCCTGCGGCTCTACGTCAGCGACCCGGAAGCGCGCTTCACCACCTCCGGTGAGGTGGCCGACGAGCAGGTGATCGAGGTCCTCGACGCCCGCCGGCCGCTGAAGGTGGTCCTGGCCTGGACCGACTTTCCCTCCACCCCCGCAGCCGCCACGAACCTGGTCAACGATCTCGACCTCGAGGTCGAGGCGCCCGACGGCACGATCTATCGTGGCAACAATTTCAGCGGTGGCTTTTCGCTCGCCGGGGGGGTGGCCGATGCGGTGAACAACGTGGAGGTGGTCCGCATCGAGACTCCCGCCAGTGGTAGCTGGCGGTTGCGGGTCGTCCCGCGGGTGATCGCCGAACCGAGCCAGGGCTACGCTCTGGTCGCCACCGGCAGGCTGCCGGCCGGCGGCGTGGTCCTCGAGCGAGTGGCGTTGACCATCGACGACTCGGTCGGCGGCAACGGCGACGGCGTGCTCGAACCCGGGGAGTGGGCCGACCTGCCCCTGACCCTGCTCAACAGCGGCGACACCCTGGCCACCACGGTCAGCGCCGAGGCCGTCAGCCTGAGCGCCACGGTAGAGGTCGTCGAATCCATCACCGGCTATCCCGACCTGGCCAGCGGCCAGCAGGCCGAATCGACCCCTCCACACCTGCGTATCCACCTCGGCCTCGATCACCCCTGCACCGAGCCGGTCTCCCTGCGCCTGACCTATCGAGCCGATGGCTACCAGCGTCAGGAAGAGCTGAATCTACCCACCGGCCGGCGACAGGTCTTTTCCAGTGACGACTTCGAGTCGGCCACTGACTGGCAGCACGTTCCGGCCGAGAGCGATGCGACGACGGGAGACTGGCTGGTGGGCGATCCGGTCGGCACGGATTTTCAGCCGGAAGACGATGCCACCGCCGACCCGGGCCTGCGCTGCCTCTACACGGCTCCGAACGCCGGCGGGCAGGTAGGGGTCGATGACGTGGATGACGGGGTCGTGGTCGCGCGCTCGGGTCCGATCGACCTGTCGGCGCATCCCGAAGCGCGCCTGACTGTGCAACGCTGGTTCGCCAACCGGGACACGGGAGAGGATGAAGGCGACTACTTCGAGCTGTCGATCCGCCAGTCGCCCACGGCGATGGAGACCCTGCTCGAACGGCTCGGCACGGCGGACTCCGCTCCCCGCTGGACCGAGGTGAGCTTCCGCGTGGCGGACTTCATCACGCCGAGTGCCGAGACCCAGCTCCGCGTCGCTGCAGCCGATGGCCCGGCCACCGGCAACATCATCGAAGCGGCGATCGACGAGCTGGAGTGGTGGGACCCGCTCTGCGAGGAGTGGAATCCCCCGCCGGCCCCGGTGCGAACCCTGACCCTGATGCGAACGGGCCTCGACGTGGAGCTGAGCTGGCAGCGACCGGCCCCCGACCCGACCCACGGTGAAGTGGAAAGCTACACGATTCACCGCTCCGAAACGCCCACCGGCGGCTGGCAGCGGCTCGACGAAGTGGTCGACGGGGCGCCGAGCGTGACATGGATCGATGTGGGCGGCGGTGGTGACAGCCCCCCGTTCTACGCCTGGCTGGTATTGGCGACCAACGCCGCTGGCTCCTCGGACACCCTGCCCTGACCCCTACGGCTCACGAGCCCCTCGATCGCGGACACCTCGCCACAACGGTTTCAACGGAGCACGCGCCAGCGCACCTGCTGGCGGGCCAGATCCACCCCAGCGCTGAAAGATCCGGCGCGCTCGACCAGTACCCGGTACTCCAGATACTCCGGAGCCGACCACTGCCCGGCTCCCTGGTAGACGCTGTAACCCATCAGGTTGTCGTCCTGCAGCCACTCGACCCACAATCGCCCATGGCTCTCGTGGATCTCGGCTTCCACGTCGGCCGCCAGCGGATCGCTTCCGATCTCCCCCCCGTAGTCCGAATGGGCCACGACCAGACGGTCGGCGAAACCCACCGCGCCGTCGGGACGCCAGGCCACCGTCACCGACCAGGGAGGTGCATCTCCGGCCTGAAACACCACGTGGACGCTCCCGTCGATGTGATGAGCCACGTCCGGATGGCGCCCCTGCTCGACCGGCGGGCTGACCTGCTCGGGCTCGGACCAGATGTCGAGAGCCGGCTGCTGCTCGCGATACCACACCTCGTCGAGGCGATCGACACTTCGGTTCGCACGCCACCACGTCACCATCCGCCGACCATCGGCACCGACCTCTACCCGCGGATCGAGATCGTCCACCTGATTGTCGGTGAGCCATTCGAAGGGGCGCCAGACCTTGCCGTCCCACGACGAGAGCACCACCTCGAAGTCGCCCCCGTCGAACCAGGCCCAGACCACGATCGCAAAACCGGTGTCCGGATCGAGAGCAAAGGCCGGGGGGCCATCACCATTGAACTCTCCGTCGCGATTGAGGTGAAGCTCGGCGCGCAGATGATCCCGCAGCGGTCGCCAGACGGGCCATGCTCCCGGATCCTCGCCGCCGGCCGCCTGACGGTCGGCAATGAAAACACCCCTCGCTCCAGGCTCGACCCGCGGCACCGAGACCTCGGCCACAACCGGACTCCAGCTCGCCAGCCAGCAGCCAAACACCGCGAGCGACCCGAGAAGAAACCCTACCCCTGGCTTACGCATCGTCTTCAGCCCTCCGCGGTGGATCGGACGGACGAATCATCTCCAGCAGGCGTGCTGCCTCCGGCAGGGCTCGTCGTTCGACTCGACGCAGCATACGCAACAAGACCCTCCGAGCCCGCCGCTCGAGGGAGGAATCGGCGAAAGCGCGACCCACTTCCCACAGCCGATACCAGGCCACGAACAGATCGTTGGTCAGACCGGCACGGCGAGCGACGTCGCGGGCAGCGCGAAAACAGGCCTCGGCCCGCGCCCGTGCTCCATCTCGAACCGCCATGTCGCCCTGATAGAAGCGGGCGAGGACGACCACTTCCCAACCCCGAAGTGCCTCGGCACGCCGGCGCCCCTGCTCGACCAGGCGCAGCCCGG
>JALTMS010000638.1 GCA_027001345.1 Acidobacteriota bacterium
CGCCGGCGCGTCATCGACCCGGCTCTCCGCCGACCAGGTCGCGCCACCGTCAGTCGAAAGGGTGAAGAAGATGTCGTCGTCGCCGTTGCGGCGATCCTGCCAGACCGCGACGACCACCCCGGCCCCACCGCAGGCCAGAGCCGGCGCCTGGGACTCGCTCTGAGTCGGCCCGCTGTCACCAGCGTCGAGGCGCACCTCCGCTCCCGCGGGCAAAAAGGTCAGCCCGTTGTCGTTGGAGTAGCGCAGCAGGATGCGTCCCGGATGGGGCAGAGTGGACTGGGGATTGGGATCGCGACGATCGCGATAGGCCACGTAGAGCGTCCCGGCCGCATCGCGACAGACCGCCGGCTCGGTGGCGCGCTCGAAGTTGGTCTCTCCCCCCCCTCCCTCGTCGATGTTGATCGACACCTCCGTACCCCAGGTCTGGGCAGCGTCGAAACTGGTGCGCACGCGCACGTTGCCGTAGCCAGTGGAGGGATTCGAGCGGTTGTCCTCCCAGATCACGTTGACGGTTCCGTCACCCGTCGCCTCGAGCAGAGCGCGACGGGTCAACCAGGGATTGACCTCGTCGGCGTCGTTGTCGGTCACCGCCTGGGGGTCGCCCGGCCAGGTGACGCCCCCATCGGAAGAGACGTGGACGAAGACCTTGCCCAGCAGGTCTTCGAGCATCATCACGTAGAGTCGGCCCGCATCGTCGAGGGCCGGCACCGCCAGCTCCATACTTCCACCATCGGCCCAGCCGGGAGGGAAATTGGTGTTCAGCCGCGTGTCGCCGGTGCGCCAGGTTCCGCCCTGGTTGACCGAGAGATTGACGTAGGAGTCATAACCGGTGAAGTAGCGCCGGTCCTGGTAAATCGCGTAGACAGAACCACCCTGCAGGGCGATCCGTGGAGCGCGGGTTTTCGAGGAGGTGAGAAAAAGACCCTCGTTGACGTCCACCTGAAGATCGGGCTCGCGCAAGACCGCCGCACCGGTGGCCAGCAGGCCCAGCACCAGCGCCACGGCGGCGAAGACAGCTTTGCGAACCATCTTGCGATCACGTTCCATTCGACGCATCCGACGACTCCTTCACCCGCGCCTGGCCCTCGAAGGGGCGAGGCCTCGACCGCCGCAGCGAAGGGCCGTCGCTCGGCGGTGCCCTAGCACCTGTCTGGCTCCCCGGGGCCGTGCTCCGAGGCCACGATGCCTCTCCCTTTGCAGGCCGGAGCGGGTCTACCCGCAACCAGCACTTCGTGGCCGAGTCGAACTACGGTGGATATACCGTGATGTGCCCCCGCCTGCCCCTCAATTTCTCCCTCGGTCGGCTCTTTTCTCTCCTGGACAGAGCCGGTGCGGTGAAAACTGTTCTCACTTGTTCTGGGAGATCCGTGCTTGATCCTTCCCATGGTGTTTCGACCGAGAGGAGTTGACGGCGGGACAGAGGCCTGAGGCCCGGGCGTCTGTCTCCGCGCAGCGCGCTGCCGGCCGTGAGCCGAGGAGACCGCCGTCTGGTCAGCGATCGAAGTAAGCGAAACAGTCGCCCTCCGACGCCCCACCATCCCAAGTATAACTCGCGCTGGTGCAACACCTTACAAGAGCGCCCGGAAACGTGCCCAGGTTCCCTCCTTTTTTCCTTGCATTCGACCTGAGTTGCGGGTTTATTTCCGGCCGTCAGGTTAGGTCCAACTGCCGACCGGACCGGTGCTCGAGCTGCCAGAGCAAAGGTGGACGGTGGAAGGACAGGCGACGATTCCGGAGCCCTCCCGGCCCCCGCTTGGGGGTAAGGCGCAGGGGGATGGGTTCTGGCCACCAGGCAAGGGCCACGGAAAGCTCTCGAATCGTCGGAACGTGAATCGCGGGTACAGTGAGGTACGGGTTTGGTCAACCTAGGAATGTTCGACACTGGAATCCCCTGCGCCGTTCAAGGAAAGGAGCCCAATACGATGCGTCCGGCAGCTGTGTTGAAGATGCTGTGCGCCGCTCTCGTGCTCGTCGCCGCTGCGGCGATCACCGTGCCAGTGGCGCATGCAGACTTCGCCGAATGCGTGCAGGCCTGCGTCGATCAGTTCGACGCCGACAAGGCCGAGTGCGACCGTCAGCTTGATGAAACCCTGGCCCAGCTGGACCAGGAAGCCGAAGACTGTCTTGCCAACAACCCCAACGACCCCATCGGGGCGGGGCTGTGTATGCGCGAGGTCAACATCAAGCGTTTCCGCGCACAGGCCGACCACAAGCGCTGTGTCAGTGTGGCGAATACTGTTGCGTACAACTGCTACCGGGACTGCCAGAACTCTCCGTCGGCTCCATAGTCTCCGGAAGAACTGGCCAGTTTCTAGCTCTCGAGAGAAACACCAGACTACACGAGAAGGCCCGGCGTCATGCCGGGTCTTCTTTTTTACTCACCTCACATACCTTTGGATACGACCGCCAGGCGCATGACGCTCCAAAAAAGACACCCTCGGCACAATGCCGAGGGTGCCAGACGACGCGGGTTCGCGTTGCGGGGGGATCAAGTCTCTGGGCCGCGTCGCCTCCTACCAGTTCTCGTTCAAACGAAGAGCGCCGACCGGGCC
>JALTMS010000639.1 GCA_027001345.1 Acidobacteriota bacterium
GAGGTCCATTTCCCGCAGAAAGACCTTCTCTCGGATCCTCTCGCAGATCCGGTCGGCCATGATTCGCGCACCGGCGCCGTCGGTCTCGGGCAGCACGATGGCGAACTCGTCCCCGCCCCAGCGCGCCACCACATCGATCTCTCGCACGTTTTCACGCAGCACCTGCCCCACCTCCACCAGGGTGCGCGAACCGGCCATGTGGCCGTGGACATCGTTGACCTGCTTGAAACCGTCGAGATCGAGGAAAAGCATCGCCACCGGATGACCGTAGCGGGAGGCGCGCTTGGTCTCGCGCCGGAGGTAGTTTTCCATGAAGCGTGCGTTGTAGAGCCCTGTCAGGTCGTCGGTTACCGTGCGCTCCTCGAGCTTGCGGAATAGCTGCGCGTTGTCCAGCGCGATGGCGGCCGGCTCCATCAGGGTCTGCACCAGTTCCACCGAATAGGGCACGAAACGGCCCTCGACGGGATCGGCGAATTCGGCGACGCCGATCACCCGGCCACGACTCGAAAGGGGGGCCACCAGAACCACCTCCGGCAGCTCTCCAGGCCATTCCCGGGCCCACTCCACCGCCGAGCAGGGGCCCGGCGGCCGGAACTCGAGCACCCGCCGCGAGCGGGCCGCCCGGGAAGCCAGCCCCTGGTCGATGCTGCACTCGGCCGCGGGAGCGGGGCGTGTGGGATCGTCGCGCCAGGCATCGAGACGGAGTCGGCAGCCGCCCTCGTCGATGCGGTACAGCCGCCAGCGCTCGCTGCCCACCCGCTCGGCGGCCCGCTCCATGATGTAGGACGAGACCATCGAGGGATCGAGCAGGGAGCCGGCGGCCTGGATCGTGTCGGACAGCAGCACCAGCCGCTCTTCGAGACGCTCGATTCGCGCGCCGTCCCGAGCGCGCCGCCGGCGCAGGCGCAGTTGCTCGGCTGCCTGCTCGGAAAGCAGGGCCAGCACGCTGGCGGAGAGCGGTGCGGCGAGCTGGGGCAGATCCTCGGCCTGCCGGCGCCACGCGCGGGCCGCAGCCCCATCGCGGGGCACGAGCACCCACTGTCGCTCCCGGTATCGCTGGCGCAGGGCGGCGACCAGCGGCAGGTTGTCGGGGGTCGGCTCGAGGGCCACGAGCACCAGCGGCGCGGCCGGCAAGCGCGGGAGACGGCCGCCGGCCCCGAGCCGGACCCGGACGACCCGCCGCGCCGCGGCCCGGGAGAGGGCCGTGGCGGCGCGACCCGACCCCGTCAGGAGCACTGCGAGAGGTCGACTGGAGGACTCAGTACACATCGACGTAGGCGTACCCCACCCGGTTCGTCTCGTTGCCGGCCGCATCCTGGGCCTGGAAGCGAATGCGATTTTCGCCGTCGTGATGCAGCTTGATCACCCAGGTGAAGCGGCCGTCGTCGTCCACGTCCACCCGCTCCCCCGAAATCCAGACCAGTGCCCCGGGCTCCGAACGCCCGGAGATGATCGCGTTGCTGCCCACGACGAGGATCTCCGAAACCTCGAGAGGTGGCGGCTGATCATCGTCGGGATCCTGGAACTTCTCCCCCAACACCCGGAACTTGCGCGTGTCGGACCAGCGGCCCGGGTAGCCGTCCCGATCCACCGCCGCAATGCGCCAGTAGAACGTGCCCTCGGGCAGGGGCTGCAAGCCGTGCCGCGGCTCGACGACCTGCTCGTCGAAGAGGATCGTGCTGAAACTCGGATGCCGGGAGAGCTGGACGTGATAGCCCTTGGCCCCGCTGACGGCAAACCAGTCGAGTTCGATCCGCTGGCTCTGGGGGGCGAGGAAGGTCCGGCCGTCGGGTGGATTCTTGGTCAGGGGCGGCTCGAGGATCTTCTTGCTGTCGATGACGCGGCCCTGCTCCATCGAAACCCGCGTCAGGGGCGCGAGGGCGACATCCTGGTCGCCGGCCCGCAACCGCAGGTCGCCGTCGAGGGCGACGAACTCGGATGTCCCCTTCTCGCGATCGTGGGTCACCCGAAACTCGGACTGGGTCCGGGCCTCGAGAGCCGCGCTGGCGGTGGACACTTCGTGCACCGAATCGATGCCGTCACTGTCGTGGGTCGATCCGTGCACCCGACCCCAGGCCAGCCGTTCGGAAGCCCGCTGGACGCCACGGGAGTCGTCCCGGAACAGCTCGCGAATCTCGAGCAGGGTGCCGGATTGAACGGTCAGCAGGGTGCCGTCGAAGAAGACGAGCTGGGCTCGCCCCCGGGCTCCGGTTCGAATCTGATCCCCCATCGAGAGCAGCGCCCGCTCGCTGGCGGACTCCCACATGAACTGCCCGGCACGCTTGATCCGCACATCCCCATCCACCCGGGTGATGCGGACTCCCGGTTGGCCACCCTCGTCCTCGGGACCGAGGATCTGCACCGCCAACTCTCGGGCATTGCCCGCCTCGGTCAGGGCTTCGCCGTAGATCTCGTCACTCAGCGCCTGGCGCGCCAGGCTCAGGTGGTGCTCAGCGCCGATCAGCAGCTCGCTGCTCGAGACCCTCTCTCCCGCCTGGCCGACGGCCTCTTCCGCCTCGGCCACTGCCCGGACGGCCCGCTGGGCCATCGGC
>JALTMS010000640.1 GCA_027001345.1 Acidobacteriota bacterium
CTCTTCCACGAGAGGCACGCGCACCGCCAGCGGGCGGTAGGCGCGCTGCTGCGGCGAGCTGCGCTTCCCGGCCTGCCTCTGGACCCCCTGCTTCCAGTAGGAGGACCAAGAGGGGATCCTTCCACCATCGATGACTATCGCGGGGGCCCGAAAGACCAGATAGCGCGGGCTGAAGGAAAACCACGCGTCTACCCACTCTCCTCCGAAGCCAGGGGCTGGCGCGCCCGGGTGCAGGAGCAGGGGCTGAGCTGCGTGGGGCCCGGACACCGCGATCAGGCCGAGTCGCCTGAGGGCCTCTCCAATTCCTACCGGGCCCGAACCGCTGCCCTCGGCAGCTCGCGCCAGGAACGACTTCGCATCTTCGGCAGAGTGCGCTGTCCTTGTCGCCGTCGTAACGCGGCAGGGAATCCGCGGGGCTACCCGGACCTTGACCCGCCTCTTCCCCGCCATGGGCTTGCTGTTACCTTCTGGAATGCTGTACGTCAGCTCCGCTCGTCCGCGCAACCGCCGTATCACATCCTCGGCCACCCTGCCCAAGCTTCCAGTTCCGTCATAAAGACGCCCGCCGCTGATTGTCGCCAGATGGGTTAGTGCGGAGCGCGCTTTCCTCAAATCCCCCTTGCCTGCGTAGTAGGACTCGGCCCCTCTTCCGGGGCTACTGTGCGCAAAGGAAAACCTGGGCATCACCGGAAAGACGACAATGCGGGGACTGTTCTCAAGTACCTGAACGACCCTCTCAATGGGGTATGTGGCCTGGTAATCTAGCGCATCCGTGACGAGGATGAGAGCGATCTCCATGTCGCGGGTCTTGACGAAGCGAAGGAGTGTGTGAATGCCTTCCCAGACGCGGTTCACCTTCTCGAGGTGGGATGGGATTTCCACGCTGCGGGGTGCGGCTAGTGATGCCGGTGGGAGAATAACGCTGAGATCATGGCCCAACTTGGTCAGCATGATCGCGTCCCTGGGGGCAGCGTTTCGCAGACTGTTCACGTACTGTTCGAGGCCAGGCTTGAACTCGTCAATCGCCAGAGGCCCCATGCTGCCACTGACATCAATGAAGAAAACGTGGAGCGTTCTTCGCCGCTGATAGTCTAGCGAGGTAGCTCGAGCGGGCGTGCCATTCACCGTTACGACGAGGTCTGAAACTCGCAGCTTCTCGCAGATACCACGCTCCGCTGCATCCTGGGACGTGGGCCAGAGAGATACCTCGACGGTGCCCCGGAGGACGTTGATGGTGTCTTCGTATGGCTGGGGGAGGGGGCGCGCTTCTTGCGGACTGACTACCACCGATGTCGGCACGAGGACTAGCAGGACCAGCAAAGAGGACTTCCGTACGACGCCTCGCCATCGTCGGGAGAACGTGGTGATGAGCTGGTTCAGGTCCATTGAAGCATCTGTTTCCTGGTCAGGTGAGGCGGGACCGAGTCTTCGGTACACAGCGGTTGCCGTCGGTCGGCCCCGCCTGGAGTTCAACTTGGTGCTAGTTTGGCGGAGAAAAGCGATCGGTGCCGATCATTACCACCATGTAGCCTGTTTCGGCCGGGACCGTCTCGATTTGCAACTCGTTCTCTCCTGGTTGGGTGGAGGGGCCTCCGGATCCAGCAGGGCTCGAGGGGCGGTTTTCGTGAGCCAGTCCACCGCTGTGGACTGAAAGCAGACAAAACACTCCGTCCAACACGAGGCGCTAGTCCACGGCCGTGGACTCGCTTTCCCCTTCCAAGGAACCGGCCTTCTGGCCCTGCTGGATCCGGAGCCGAGCCCCCTCGATCTCTCTCCACGCGCTCGTCTCGACACCCTCCAGTCGGCAGCGATCAACCCCCGAAGCGCTGCCGATCACCGACTTGGGCGCCCTGTGCCTGACGGCCGCACCCACAAATTTGTGAGGAGAGCCTAATCTGCTGGGATCATTTGAGATGCGTGAGCTGTATCCCCAGCACCTGCTCTGATGCCCATCTCGGATGCGCGAACGGGCGGGGCTCGAGGTCCGGCAAGCGGCAGCGCGAACGGCGATCGTCGCTTACGATGCCGGTCAGTGGGCTCCAGCAAGAGGCGAGTAGGGATGAGAATTCCTGCGGGTATCGAGAGTTCTTTCGACATGGACGCCATAGCTGGCGGCGATGCCTACTGGCGCCAGGGAAGGCTGATCGGGGGCGAGCAGCTTCCCGATGGATCCATTCTGGCCAAGGTGAGGGGAAGCACCGGGGCGGAGTACATGGTGGGCCTGGCGGTCGAGCCCGACGGCTACCGGATCAGTGCCTGGTGCGAATGCCCTCACAGCCGGATGCGTCATCGGCTGTGCAAGCACGTCTGGGTCGTACTCCTGCAAATCGGTGGTGAGCGTCTGGCGGCATTCGGTTCGAAGGGGCGGGTCGTCTGGAGGCCCCCCTGGTACATGCCCAGGGGCGAGAACGAGGCGACGATCGGCCGGGGGGACGCCTGGATCCCTGCCTGGGAACGGCTGCTGGCCGAGCCCGATGAGCAGCCCGACGAGCCGAGCGTGGAGGTCGTCCAGGCCCGTGCCCGCGAAGAACTGGTCTACCTGCTCTGTCG
>JALTMS010000641.1 GCA_027001345.1 Acidobacteriota bacterium
GTCCGAAACAGGCCGAAAAAAAGGCTCTGCTCGGCGATGTGTGGGTATTGCCGCCGGAGAAAGCATTGCCGGCGACACCGTGCTCTCTCGCCGCACGCTCGTCTCGACACCCTCCGGTCCGCACCGATCCGCCGCCAAGGTGCTGCCAACCATCTGCCTGGACGCCGTGTGCCTGGCGGCCGTACCCACACACTGTCAAGGAGAGCCGAAAAAAAGCCCGCCGCTGGCTGCGGCGGGCTCTTGGGGCATCTCGATCGTCTGCTACGGCTCGGACTGACTCGGCGGCGGCAGATCCCGTCGGGTGGGGTTGTCGCCGGTGACGTCGTCGGCGGCGACGGCCACGACCACCGCAGTGGCCAGCAGGGTCACCGTCGCGCCCAGGGGCGTGGAGATCCAGACCGCGGTGGCGCCGGCTGCAGCGGGGGCCGTGGCGTCCTCACCCGGTCGCAGCGGAGGCAGGGCCAGGGCGACCTCGCCACTGGCTGCCGCCGAGGTGCTGATCGGCGCCGCGGCCAGCGGCGCGCCCTGCTGGTCGAAGATCACCAGGGTGTAGTCCCCTTCGGGCAGGGTCTGGAAGCTGAATCGGCCCCGCCGGTCCGTCGTAGCGCGGGCGACGGCTTGCTTCGCACCCTCGGGAACGGCCTGGACCAGGATGTCGGGCAAGGGCGTGTGGAGATCGGCGGCGAAGACCCGTCCCTCGAGGGGATGGGCAGGAGCGGGTTCCGCCAGGGCGAAGAACGGGCCCAGGGCGAGCAACCCAGCCAGCAGAACGGTCAGACTACGACGGATGGGGATATTCATGGAACGCTGATCCTCCCAGCAATCGCGCGGCCCACCTGCGGGCTACGGCTGGAGCGGCTACCATCACTGCGCCTCGTGGCGCCATGGCACTGAACACGCTGATTAAGATAGAGCCAACCGGACGATAAATCCCGTCCAGTGGCTCCCTTGCCTCGCTTCGAGACGGAAACGATGACATACAACCGGACATCTTTGCAAAGGGCAGGGCAATCATGGATCGGGAAAAAATGCGGCAGCGACTGGCAAAAGTCCTGCGGGAACAGTCTCTCGAGCGGGGCCACTTCGTTCTGGCCAGCGGCAAGACCTCCGACTACTACCTCGACTGCCGGCGTACGACACTCCACCCCGCCGGCGCGTTGCTGGTCGGGCGGCTGCTCTGGCAGGCGATCGTCGAGCAGGGCTGGAAGCCCGCGGCGGTGGGAGGGCTGACCCTCGGGGCCGATCCGGTGGCCACCGCGGTCGCCATCGCCTCCGAACTCGAGGGGCAGGGTGTCGGGGCCTTCATCGTGCGCAAGCAGGTCAAGTCCCACGGCGCCCGGCGCCGGATCGAGGGACAGGTACCCGCCGGCGGTGCAGTGGTGCTGCTCGAAGACGTGGTCACCACCGGGGGCAGCACCCTCGAAGCCGCCGCCTGCGTGCGGGAAGCCGGTCTGACCGTGCTCGGGGCCCTGGCCGTGGTGGACCGCGAAGAGGGAGGCGCCGAGGCCCTGGCCACTGCCGAGATTCCCTTCCGGGCCCTTTTCACCGCCCGGGAACTCCTCTCCGGCGGCCAGCCGGGATGATGCGTGAGCGCTTCGGCTGCCGGCCCTCCGCACGCTGAAGCTTGATCGGTCATCCGGGCGAGTCCCACGGCGAAAAGTGGCGGTCCATGGGCGCCATTGGCCGGACAGCCTGTCCGCATGCCGGACGAAGACCGTCCGGACACTTCCTTGCTGACTTCGTAAGTCATTGAAAAAAAGCACTTTGTGTCTTTGCACGGCTCTTGCACTCCCTGCTGGCACCAAGGAAAGGGAAGGAAGCCGCCGATGCACAGACAAACCGCGTACAAGGAAGCCGCGCAGGAAAACCTCCTCGACGAACTGACCCGGCTCGTGGGCCGCCCGATGCCGGTGGTTCGTGAGGCGCTAGCGCGCCTGCTGGGCGTATTCAGCGGCGAGGTCGAGGCGGGAACTGCCCGCGGCCTGAGCCCCTATCCGATGACCGCCTGGAAAGCCCTGGCCCCTGAGACCGCCGTGGCCGAGCAGAGCTGGATGGCCATCGCTTCAGCGGGGCTGCAGCCCGAGGAGGTCTTCACGGCGATGGCGGTGATCGACGACCACGTGCGTCGCTACTACGGCAACGATGCCTGGAGCCGGGCTGGCGAGTGGAGCAGCCGACTGGCCCGCCGCCACGGCCTCGAAGTGGCCACTGTCCGGCCTTCCTCCTCACCCCTGGCCCGGGTTCGGGCGGCCCTGCTCTGAGCCCACGACGTTCACCAGCCCTTCGCCAAAGCCGTCGCAAGTGACCGCTGGCCGGGCGCCTGGGATCGAAGGCGCGTCGATGGGGTGGCCGGGGATGCCTTCCACCGTGGAGCGAAGAATGTTTACGCCACTTTTTCTCCCCGTTTTGACCCTCTTTTAAGAGGTCTGGAGAGCGCATCGCGGCCGAATGTCCCGATGTTTACGTCTGACTATCGCCCCCAGGCGAGACGTGCACATTCTTCGCTCCACGGTGGATACCTTCCCCCTCCGGGGAGGTCGGTTGACGGAGGAGAGGAAAAAACGACCGCAGGGCCCTAGATTCGATTTCGGGTCGCAGAGTTCCCGCGGAGCAGAGAAAGATGGTCGAGTCCAAAGTCGGTTCCAGTCGTTCCAGAGAGCTTCGAAAGCACCTCGCCGAGCGTTTCGATCTTGATCCGGGAACGGTCAGCGCCGCGCTGATGACCCTGGTCGGCGCGATCCACGATCGCTTGCCCCGTTCCGTGGAGGTCAGCCTGGTCTCCTGGATCCCCGAGACCTGGGGTTTCCTCCAGGAGGACGGACGAGAACTGTTCGGCTCTGCCGTCCGAGGTGAGGCGGCGATCGAGGAGCGCCTGGTGGCCGCCGGGCTCAGGCAAGACCAGGCCGCGGCATTTGCTGCCGAGTTGGTGGCGTTTCTCGAGCGGCGCTGCGGGCGGGCCCTGGCCGAGGCCATGCGGCGGCGGGTCCCCGAACTGGCCAGCTTCGAGCAGGCTGTCTCCGCCAGCTGATCCTTTGCAGAAAGCCATTTCCGGCGTAGTTTTGCCGCGGCAAGTCGAGTGTCGACGTGGGCGCGGGAGTGGCGAATGACGCAGGCAGTCATCGACGATGGGGCGGTGCGGCGCAAACCGCGCACCGGAGTTTCCCGGCTCTTCCTGGCGGCCTTCCTGCTCGCCTTCTGTGCGGTGGTGGTCGCCGGGGCGCTGTGGGTAGTGGGCGTGACTTCGCCCAGCGCCCTGCGCCTGCGTCTGAGCGAGCCCTATCACCTGGCCACCAGCCTGGCTGCCCGGCACCCACTGGTCGTCGAGCACCTGGGCGCGATCGAGAGCTACGGCCCGCCCAGCGGACAGCTCGACGGAGCCGGCGGCGTGGGATGGTGCGAATTGAAGCTCTGGGTCCACGGCTCGAGGGCCGATGGCCTGCTCGAGGTGCGCCTCGATCGCCGTAGCGGGCAGTGGTTCTGGGGCTGGGCCAACCTCCGTCTCGACGACGGCCAGTTGATTACTCTCGATACTCCTTGAGGAAATCGATCAGCACCTGGAAGGCCCGCTGCTGGGCATCCTCGCTCCAGCCCGTGGCCAGGGGATCGAAGAGATCGGTACCCGCGCCCTCGACGGCTTCCACTCGAGCTTCGATTCCAGCCCCGTCGAAGGCCTCGGCGATCAGCCGGCGCTGGTCCGCATGGAAGATGCTGCTCGCCCCCCCCACCAGCAGCAGCACGGGCGCTCGGCATCCTTCGAGGGCCCGAGGGTCCCATTCGAGCATGGTGGAGTCGAGGGCCACGGCAGCGACCCCCTCGGGACGCTGGCGAGCCCAGGCATAGGCCCAGTAGCCGCCCACGGCACTGCCGAAGATCGCCACCTTCTCGGCGCTGGTGCGCGGGTCGCTGCGCACGCGTCGAGCGGCGGCGTCGATCAGAGCCAGGGCGCGTTCCTCGGCGACGCCCTGCTGGAGTTCCTCGACGGCCAGACGGTGGCGGGGTTCGACACCATCGAAGAGATCCGGTACCACCACGAGGAAACCCGCGGCGGCCAGCCGGCGGGCCTGGTCACGGATCTCCGGACTGACGCCCCAGCGGCTGGGCACCAGCAGCAGCGGGGCGAGGTCGCTGTCCTCCTCGGCACCGATCACCAGCAGACGGCCAGCGGGCTCGAGGCCGGGAGCTTTCTCCCACACGCCCGGCTTGCCCGGATCGGCGGGCTGGGGACTGTCCGGCGGAGGCTGGATGATCGAGGCCAGTGGTCGGCCGAAGGAGAGTTCGTCCTCACCCTTGCCCTTGTCTGCGGCGCCACAGCCAACGCTCGACACCAGGCCTGCCGCAGCGACGATCAACAGCAGCCGCACGAGTACCAGCTTCATCCGAGTCGCTCCCTTCCTCCGGTCAGATCTCACGGGCAGGGATTATGCACGAAGCGAGGCGTGCCGGCAGGGCTCAGCCGGATCCTTCGTGAGCCCTTCGGCTGCGCGTCCCCGCCACGAAGATTGATGGATCATCCGGACTCAGGCCTCGCCACGGAGGGTCCGGTAGACCGCCTCGACCTGGTCTCGGGTCTGGGAGAGGGGGCCGCCGTTGTCGATCACGTGGTCGGCCAGGGAGGCCTTTTGCTCGTCCGGGAGCTGGGCCTCGATGCGTCGGCGGGCGGCTCGGGCCGACAGGCCGCGCTGCTCGAGGCGGGCGATGCGGACTTCGATCGGGGCGGTGACCAGCACCAGGCGGTCGAAGCGCGCTGCTCGTCCGGTCTCCACCAGCAGCGCCGCCTCGTAGATCAGCACCTCCATCGAGGGATCGTCGGCGAGCATTTCGGCGATCCGTGCCTCGCTGGCTTCGATCACCAGGGGATGCAGCAGGGTTTCCAGGCGCTCGCGGGCCTCGGGGTCGTCGAAGACGAGCTGGCCGAGACGGCTGCGGTCGATGCCGCCCCGCTCGTCGAGCACCCCACGGCCGAAGTGGGCGCACACGGCTTCGACGGCTGCCCCCGAGGGGGCCAGAAGCTGATGCACGATGGCGTCGGCGTCGATGACTCCCGCGCCGAGTTCCGCGAACAGGGCGGCGACGGTGCTCTTGCCCGCGCCAATGCCGCCGGTCAGGCCGACCAGCACGCAGCCACCGCCGGCGGCGGGAGCCGGCACCGATCAGCCCCCGATGCCTGCGGCGCGGCGCGCACCCTCGAGGGTGTTGTCGAGCAGCATGGCCACGGTCAGCGGGCCGACCCCGCCGGGCACCGGCGTCAGGGCCGAGGCGCGCTCCATCGCCTCGCCGAAGTGCACGTCCCCCACCAGGGTCTGGCCCTTCTTCTCGAAGCGCTGCCAGCGACGGGGCTGGCCGGCGAGCAGGTCTTCCGCGCGGGCTCGG
This sequence comes from Acidobacteriota bacterium, assembly GCA_027001345.1. Classification (GTDB taxonomy): domain Bacteria; phylum Acidobacteriota; class Polarisedimenticolia; order J045; family J045; genus JALTMS01. The sequence goes on from JALTMS010000641.1 coordinate 5,371, forward strand.
TCGGTGACCCGGTTGATCCCCACGTCGATCACCACCGCCCCCGGCTTGATGTGCCGTCCGCGGATCAGTCCTGGGCGGCCCACCGAGGCGACCAGCACGTCGGCCCGGGAACAGACCTCCTCGAGATCGCGGGTGCGGGAGTGGCAGATGGTGACCGTGGCGTGGCGGGCGAGCAGCAGCAGGGAGGCGGGTTTGCCGACGATGTTGGAACGTCCGACGATCACCACCTCCGCGCCCTCGAGCGGGGCCTCCGCCTCGTCGAGCAGGGCCAGGATGCCCTTGGGCGTGCAGGGCACGAAGCCTCCCTTCTGGCCGAGCAGCAGCTTGCCTGCCGAGACCGGGTGGAAGCCATCGACGTCCTTTTCCGGTGGGACGGCCTGCTGGATCTCCTCCTCGTCGAGATGGTCGGGGAGGGGGAGCTGGACGAGGATTCCGTGGAAGCGCGGATCTTCGGCCATCCGGCCGATCGCGTCGAGCACCTCGCCACGGCCGGCCTCCGCCGGCAGACGCAGGATCTCCGAGTGCATCCCGGTTTCCAGCGCCGACTTCTCCTTGTTGCGCACGTAGACCGCGCTGGCCGGATCCTCGCCGACCAGCACCACCCCCAGGCCGGGTCGGTCACCGACCTGTCGGACGAAATCCTGGACCCCCTCGGCGACTCGCTGCCGAATCTTCGCTGCCAGGGCCTTGCCATCGAGAATGCGGGCGCTCACGGGTGTTCTCCTGGGGCAGCCGTGGTGGCCACCGGTACCTTGTCGAAGGGAATACGGATGCGGTGGGTCGTGGCGCCCACCTGGACGAAGGGGAGTTCGAGCAGGAGTCGGCTGGCTTCGGCAGAGGGTTCCGGGAAGATCAGCAGGCCGTCTCGCCGGCTGCCCGGGGGCAGGTCGATGGGCCCGTCGAGCAAGCCCTTCATGAACTGACGGATTTCCGCCGCGGCGGGGCCGCTCTGCCGGTCGGGCCGCAGCAGCTCGAATGTCCGGGTGTAGTCCAGCGGAGCGGTGTTGATTCGTCCCTTGTCCGGCCACAGCCGCAGGCTCTGGGTCTCGAGGTGTACGGGCAGTTCCCCGGTAGCGGCGACGACCAGGTGCAAGGTCAGCCACTTCCGGGCCCCCCCCTGCCCGGCAAGGGGATCGCGCCCGCCGGCGAAGCGCTGGGCGATCCAGGCCGCTCGCTCGGCGTCGGAAAGGGCTCGCACCTCGATGTGCAGGCCCGGTCGGTCGACCCTCACCACGGAATCCGGATCGAGGGGCTGCCCCTGGGCGCCGAGGGGCGCGAGAACCCAGGGGCCCACAGGAGGCTTGTGACCCGCGCAGCCGCCGAGCAGGGCGAAGGCGATGATCGGCATCAGGAGCCGGCGCACGATGACCTCCCCGAACCCGGCCGCGCGGTCGGGCGCCTTTGCAGGATGGCACCGATCCGAGGCGGGCTCTCGTCGAGCCGACAGCATAGAATGATCGTTTCGCCCAAGCTAGGAGCCGAAGCGCTGATGGAGTCCTACATCCACGTTCGTGGTGCCGCCGAGCACAACCTCAAGAAAGTCGACGTGCGGATCCCCCGGCATCGCCTGGTGGTGGTCACCGGCGTCAGCGGGTCGGGTAAGTCGTCGCTGGCCTTCGACACGATCTATGCCGAAGGGCAGCGGCGCTACGTCGAGTCTCTGTCGGCCTATGCGCGCCAGTTTCTCGAGATGATGCAGAAGCCCGAGGTGGAGTCGATCGAGGGTCTGTCGCCGGCGATTTCCATCGAGCAGAAGACCACCTCGCGCAATCCCCGCTCGACCGTCGGCACGGTGACCGAGATCTACGACTATCTGCGGCTGCTGTTTGCTCGTATCGGCCGCCCCCACTGCTTTCACTGCGGCCGGGAAATCACCCGTCGCACGGTGCAGCAGATCGTCGATGCGGTGCTGGAACTGCCCGCGGAGAGTCGAATCCAGGTGCTTGCTCCCGTGGTGCGCTCGCGCAAGGGGCATTACCGCAGGGACCTCGAGGGCTGGGCCAGGCAGGGCTTCGTCCGCGCTCGGATCGACGGCAAGATCGTCGATCTCGACCAGCCTCCGGCTCTCGACCGCAAGAAGGCTCACGATATCGACATCATTGTCGATCGCCTGGTGCTGCGGGACCAGATCCGCGGTCGGCTGACCGATTCGGTGGAGACGGCGCTCAAGCTCGGCGAGGGCCTGGTTCGCGTGTTGATCGGTACGGGGGACGAGGAGCGACTCTACTCCGAGCACTATTCCTGCCCCGAGCACGGGGTCTCGATGCCCGAGATGAGTCCGCGGGCCTTTTCCTTCAACTCGCCTTATGGCGCCTGTCCGGCTTGCAGCGGTCTGGGAGTCGATCGGGAGTTCGATCCGGAGAAGATCGTCGTCGATCCGGATGCGCCGGTGGTGCGGGGCGCGATCGAGCTGTGGTCCGGTCAGGAGTCTTACCTCGGCGAGATGGTGGCGGTGGTGCTGCGGGCCCACCGGGTGCCGGTCAACACCAAGTGGAAGGATCTGCCTCGCAAGGTGCAGCGGATCGTGATGTACGGCTCGGGCAAGGAGGAGTTCGACTTCGTCTTCCGCTCCAGCCGTTCGCGGTACTCCTTCCGGCGTCCCTTCGAGGGCGTCATTCCGCGTCTGCTTCGACGACTGAAGGAGACCTCCTCCGAGTCGGTGCGGGAAGATCTCGAGCGTTACATGTCCTCATCACCCTGTTCCCACTGCGATGGCGCCCGGTTGCGGCCGGAAGTGCTGGCGGTGACGGTGGGGGGGAAGAACATCGCCGAGGCGACGGCGATGACCGTCGAGGAGGCCGGCCGCCATTTTCGCTCGCTGCGCCTGAGCCGCCGTGAGCGGCAGATTGCGCGGCTGATTCTCAAGGAGATACGTGAGCGCCTGGGCTTTCTCGAAAACGTGGGCCTCGGTTACCTGACTCTCGATCGGGCCGCGGCGACCCTTTCCGGTGGCGAGGGGCAGCGCATCCGCCTGGCGACCCAGATCGGATCGCGGCTGACCGGCGTGCTCTACGTCCTCGACGAACCCTCGATCGGACTGCACCAGCGAGACAATCGCCGGCTGCTCGATACCCTCTCCGCGATGCGGGATCTGGGCAATACGGTGATCGTCGTCGAGCACGACGAGGAGACGATTCGCAGCGCCGATCACGTGATCGATCTCGGCCCCGGAGCGGGGGAACTCGGTGGCGAGGTGGTGGTGGCCGGCACGCCCCGGCAGGTGGCGGCCTGCCCGCGCTCGCTGACCGGCCAGTACCTTTCGGGTCAGCGGCGGATCGAAACACCGGCGCGACGGCAGGCCCCCGACGGGCGCTGGTTGATCGTGCACGGAGCCCGGCAGCACAACTTGCAAGGCATCGAGGCTCGTTTCCCGGTAGGACTGCTGACGTGCGTGACCGGTGTTTCGGGCTCGGGCAAGTCGACCCTGGTCAACCAGACCCTCTATCCGGCCATGCGTCGTCACTTCGGCATGATTTCCGAGCGCCCCGGCGAGCACGACAGCATCGAGGGACTCGAGCATTTCGACAAGATCGTCGATATCGACCAGTCTCCCATCGGTCGCACGCCACGCAGCAATCCAGCGACCTACGTCGGTCTGCTCACGCCGATTCGCGAACTGCTGGCCCAGGTGCCCGAGGCCCGGGCGAGGGGTTACCGTCCGGGACGCTTTTCGTTCAACGTCAAGGGCGGGCGCTGCGAGGCGTGCGAGGGCTGCGGGTTGATCCGTATCGAGATGCACTTCCTGCCCGATGTCTTCGTCACCTGTGAAGAATGTCGGGGCCGACGCTACAACCGGGAAACCCTCGAGGTGCTGTGGAAGGGGCGCTCGATCGCGGAGATCCTCGAACTGACAGTGGCTCAGGCTCTCGACGTTTTTGCCGCCGTGCCCCAGATCGAGCGCCGACTGCGCACTCTGGCGGACGTGGGCCTCGGTTACGTGCGCCTCGGCCAGCAGGCCACGACCCTTTCCGGCGGCGAGGCCCAGCGCGTCAAGCTGGCCAAGGAACTCTCCCGGCGCAGTACGGGGCGTACGCTCTACCTGCTCGACGAGCCCACCACCGGCCTGCATTTCGAGGACGTGCGCAAGCTGTTGCAAGTGCTCGTCCGGCTGCGTGACGAGGGCAACACGATCATCGTCATCGAGCACAATCTGGATGTGATCAAGACCGCCGACTGGGTGCTGGATCTGGGTCCCGAGGGCGGGGCCGGTGGCGGTCAGATCGTCGCCCAGGGCACGCCCGAAGACCTGGCCGCGCGTTCGGAGTCCTGGACCGGCCGCTATCTGGCCAACCACCTCTGAGACATCTTTTCGCCCCCTGCGCGGAAGGCCGGATCGTCGTCGGAGAGCTGCGCTGCCGGGCACACCGGGCTCCCAGCCTGGCGGGAGGTCGAGGGGGCCGGCTCTCTGGCACCTGCCTTCCGTCGGCGGGGACGATGGCTGTATCCCACTGGCGGGGATTGCATCCCTGGGGGGGAACCAGAACGTCCCCCCGCACGATGGCCGGGCGCGCTAGACTTCTCGTTCTCGTCGGGGGGCATCGAGCGAGCGCTCCCCAACGTCGTCGCCTGCTCCGGGCAGGCAGGAGGTTGAGC
>JALTMS010000642.1 GCA_027001345.1 Acidobacteriota bacterium
CCCAGACGGCCACCACGGTGCCCGGAGCGCGGATCCACCCCCTGACGATCGTCAGGTGATAGCCGGGGGGCGGCGGTCCGAGCGCATCGGAGAGCACCTTGCCCTGGGGCCCGAGGTCGAAACGGGAGACCTGGGCGGCCAGCTCCCCCTGGGGCGCGGCCGTCGCCGCGGAGTGATCGGTGGGCTCGACCTGCTTGCCTTGCGCCGCTGCCTTCCTTTTCCTCGAGGGCCTTCTGGCCATGGTCATACCTCCAGCGTGGACACGCATGGACCGCGCCTGGCCGGAATTGTCCTGCACCCGGCCAGGGGACGCCACGGGGCCGTGACCCCTCGGCAATGGAAAAGCAGTCGGTCAGTCGCTGCCGAGCCAGCGCCCCCAGTTGACGCGCTCGCCGATCTTGATCCCCAGCACCTCGCCGTCGGCGGACAGCAGGTAGCTCGATGGAGTCTCCCGGGCCATCAGGGCCCTGGAAATCGAGCGGTCCTTGTCCAGCAGATGGGGCCAGGGGTACTGGCCGATCAGCCCGGGAACCTCGCGGGCCAGGTAGGGCGAGTCGGCCCGAGCAATGTCGATGATCAACAGGTCGTCGGGCCGAGCCTTGTTGTACCAGTCTCCCAACTTGGGCAGGGCACGCTTGCAGTGGGGGCAAGTCGGCGACCAGTAGAAGAGAAGGGTCTTCTTGCCCGGCTGGCGCAGGTCGGAAATCTTGCGCCAGGTGGTGCCGTCGAGATCGGTGCCCGCCAGGTCGGGCAGCTTGCGCCCGAGCAGACGGTAGACCGGGCGCGAGGGGAGCGTTCCCAGGTTGGGAACGGGCTTGCCCACGGCGGCCAGTTCCAGAGCCTGCGCGATGGTCATGCCCGCAGGGCTGTTCTGCTGCACGTCGCCCCCACCGACCAGGCGCAGCACGCCACCGGCATCGATCAGCACGAAGGAGGGGGTCTTGCGAATGCCCACGATGCGCGCCAGTTGCCCACCGTCCTGACGAGCCGGCAGGTCGGCCAGGCCCAGAGCGTCGAGACGAGTGCGGATGCTCTCGGGAGCCTGGGAGGCAGCCAGCACCGCCACCGGGAAGACCACCGCGCCCTGAGCCCGGGTCTTCTGAAGGTCCACGGCGCCGGTCAGCGCCGCCTCGGACAGGCCGTCGCCGGGACGCCAGTAGGCCACCAGCACGGGACGCTTGCCGACCAGAGGCGCCAGGTCGCGACCGGCAGGCCCCCCCTGGGTCGCGATCAGTCCCGGCGGCAGGGGATCGCCAGGGGCCACCAGGGCTCGCTCACCGTACTGGGCGGCAGTGGGCAGAATCCACATGGCAGCCACCAGGGCCACGAAGAACCATGTGGGACGCGGGATACGCACGGGGATCGGTCTCATGATCGGAGCATTATCACGCATTCCCCCGCTGCCTGCGAATCCGGTACTCTCTCCGGCGTGAAAGACGGCGAAGACATCACCCGCACTCGTTTTCGGGTGCACCCGGCCCTGGCGGGCTACCGCCTGGATCAGTTCCTGATGCGGATGATTCCGAGACTGTCGCGGAACAGGATCCAGAAGGCCATCACCGACCGGGTGCGCCTGAGCTGGGACGCTCCGGTCAAGCCCTCCACTCCGGTCCGAGAAGGGGGTGAGGTGATCATCGAGAGCCCCCATCCGGAGGAAGCGGCCATCGACTTCGACCCGGTGGTGCTCTACGAAGACGAGGATCTGCTGGCCATCGACAAGCCCCCCGGCCTGGTGGTCCACCCGACCCACAACCACCTGCGCAACACGGTGATCTCGCTGCTGCGGCGACGACGGGGCGAGGACTCCCTGGCCCTGGCCCACCGCCTCGACGCGGAGACCAGCGGCGTGCTGATGCTCACTCGCCATCGCTGGGCGGCGCGAAAAGTGCAGACCGCCTTCGAACGGGGGCGGGTGCGCAAGCACTACCTGGCGGTCGTCTTCGGCCGGCCTCCCGAGGACACCTTCACCTGCCGTCAACCTCTCGGCTACCACTCGGTGGACACGGTGGTCTACAGGCAGTCGCCCCTCGCCGATCGGACCCGGGAGTGCGAGACCCGCTTTCGGGTGCTGCGCCGTGTCGGCCGGATGAGCCTGATCGAGGCGGAGCTGCTCACCGGTCGCCGCCACCAGATCCGCGCCCACCTGGCTCTCGAAGGCTACCCGGTGGTGGGCGACAAGCTCTACGGACTCGAGGATCGGCAAGTGCGGCAGTACCTGCACGCGGGTATGGAACTCGACGAGGCTCTGCGGGAGCGGCTCGGCGCTGATCGCTGTCAACTGCACTGTCACTCGATGGTCTTCACCCACCCCCGGCGGGAGCGGGGCGAGATCGTCGTGCGAGCCGAGATGCCAGCGGACATGGTCGCCACCCTCGAGAGCGGGTCCACCACGGCCGAGGACTCGCCATGATGCGACTTGCCACCGTCGGGCTGCTGCTCTTCGGGCTGCTCGGCGCCGGCTGCGTCTCCCGACGGACCACCGTCCATGCCCCTCCTGCCCCCGAAGCCCGGGCCACCGGCGGTGTGATTCACGTGGTGCAGCAC
>JALTMS010000643.1 GCA_027001345.1 Acidobacteriota bacterium
ACTGCCCCGCCGTGGGCTCCTGGGGCAGCGACTCCAGCGGTGCGGAACGCGAAAACACGAATCCCGCCGGCTGCCCCTGAGATTGCCTTCGCCTCCTGCCCACCGCGGAACCTGCAACGACACCCGGCTGTGAGGCGGTTTTGCTGGCCCCCGGGCGAGGGACGGCGCTTTGCGTGACTGGGGGAGGTAGGGCGAAGGGCATCCTGCCGGCATGCTCGTCGGCAGGGAGAGGGCCGAAATCGTCGACAGGCGCCGAGCTGACGCCAGTTGTGCGTCCCCAGGCGAAGGGCTGATGGCCAATCCGGGTCAGGGGCAGCGCTGGTCGATTTGCCGCTCGCTGCCGTCGGAGCGGCGCCCGAGGCCCCCTTCGCCACCGCTGGAGGATGCCGTCAGCAGGTAGAAGTAGCCGTCGCCGGGGGTGGGTACGTCCTCGTCGGTGGCGTAGGTCGTCGCCATCGACTCTCGCAGACAGGCCGCCAGGTGCAGCAGTTCCTGTGCGCCGAGATCACCCCGGTAGACGTTGTAGCCCAGCGCACCGGACTCCGGTTCCCAGTGGAGGCGTGAGCCCTCGAGGCGCACCGCCGCCACCAACAAGTCGTCTTCGTCGCAGGCGTTGCCCTGGCCGTCACCGTCGTCGTCGAGTTGGCGTGCATCGGGCACCGTCGGACAGAGGTCGTCGGTGTCGGCCACCTGATCGCCGTCCCGGTCCGGATCGCTGCCGTTGTCCAGCCCGTCGCCGTCCAGGTCGCTGTCACAGGCATCGCCCAGGCCGTCGCGGTCCAGGTCGCGCTGAGCCGGGTCGGGAGTGGTGGGACAGAGGTCCGCCGCGTCCCCGATTCCGTCCCCGTCGCCATCGGCCTGGTCGGCGTTGGCGATCAGAGGCGCGTTGTCCACATCACCGCACAGCCCATCGGCGTCGGCATCGTCGAGGGGATCGGCCGCGCAGGCATCGCAGGGATCGACCTCGCCGTCCCCGTCACCGTCGGGCTGGTCCGGGTTGAAGCGCGCGCGGCAGGCACGCACCAGCTCCACGTCGTCGACGCCGCACTCGAGAACGCGGAAGTTGTAGGGCGAGTTCGGTTCGGCGACGAAGCGCAGGCGCAGCGCATCGCTCAGCGGCGTGATGCTGGCCACGTCGACACGCCGAGAGGTCCAGCGATTCTCGTGGTCGGAGACCTGCTCGACGCCGACCCAGCTCGTTCCGTCGTCACTCGATAACTCCACGCGCAGCGTCCCGCCGCCGGAGAGGAAGCCGCCCTCCACGGCGACCCAGCGGTGGTAGCGCACCTGGGCTGCACCCAGGGAGGCGCCGGCCAGAGTCGGAGTGACCAGGGTGGTGCTGCCGCCATCGACGTCGTTGGCCTCGCTGGCCTGCCCCGGGGACTGCTGGCCGGTGATGAAGGCCACGATGCCCGGGTCGGGGGTGTGGTCGTCCTCCGGCTGGATGGTGCCGCCGGCGGTTCCGTTGGGATCGACCTGGACCCACTGGCCCGAAGTGGCGCCGTCGCCCGGTACGCCCAGGGTCCAGCCGCGATCGCTCTCCACGTCATCGACGAAGGCCGCCGGTTCGAGGCGCAGCACCACGTCGGCAACGCCCGTCGTACCGAGGAGAATGCGGGTCTCGCCATCGGAGAAGCCAAAGGCCCGGGCGGTGACCACGTGCCCTCCCACCGCCACGCCGGTCAGGGTGAATTCGCCCGAGGCGTCGGTGGTGGTGGCGACTCCCAGGGCCGGAACTTCCACCGCTGCGCCGGCGATGGGCGTGCTGTCGTCGTCCCGCACTACCGAGCCGCTGACCGACGCCACCGGCAGAGGGGAGAGTTCCGCGTCGGCATCGAGGCGCTCGCCGGCGATCAGGGTCCCTGCACGGAGCAGGCGTGAGCCATAGCCCGGTGCCGTCACCCGGAGCTGGATCTCGCCCGCCGGCGCGTAGACCGCGAAGACGCCGTCAGCGCCGCTCCGGGTGCGCGTCCCGTCGGCCAGCACCGTCACCGTGGCACCGGCGATGGGCGTGCCGCTGGCGGCATCCCGTACGACGCCCGAGACGTTGCCGCCGGTGGGGGCATACTGCAAGACGAAAAGCCCGCTGCTGATGTCGCTGGCCAGGATCAGACCGCGCGGATCGAAGGGGTAGACCCCCCAGCAGCCGACGAAACCCGTATCGCCGTCACCATAGGTGTCGAAGAAGCCCAGGCGCAGGGGGGCCGATGGACGATGGATGTCGACCAGGTGCACGCCGATGCCGTAGTGGGAGATGACCACCAGCGCGTCGTCCTCGTCGTCGATCAGGACGTTGTGCACGATCGTCGTCGGGTCGGGATCGTAGCCGCCGAGCCGAGGAATCTCCCCGGCCAGCGATGAGGTGTCGTAGACGTTGGCGATGCCGCCGGTGACCTCGTCGGTGGTCACTGTCAGCGACTGGTCCCGGTTGGCGAAGGAGTTGTGGGTCGAGCCTCCCGGGGTCGGCCAGCTCGCCAGCACCTGGAGATTCGCGGGGTCAGTGGCATCGAGAATCTCGTGAAGGCCGGCGTTGATCTCGGCAAAGAAGGCGCGTCCGTCGGCGACGTAGGCGTCGTGCACCGAACGCTCGGTCCACGAACCGATTTCCACCGGGTTGACCGGGTCGCTGGCGATGTCGAGGATGCGCACACCGTTGCTCGTGCCGATGGCATAGAGTCGGCCGGCGGGCTCGTCGATCCACAGGTTGTGCGCCGTGGTGAAGGTGGCGGTGTAGGTGTTGGCCAGCACCGGGGCCAGAGGGTCGCTGAGATCGACGATCTGCAGGCCCTCGCCCGAGCCGCTGCCCTCGGTGACGATGTAGGCGTAGTTCTGGTAGGTCTTGATGTCACGCCACGAGGAGTTGGGTCCGGTGATGTAGCCCACCTCCACCGGGTTGGCGGGATCGCTGATGTCGATGAAAGAAGTGCCGTTGTCACTGCCCAGGATGGCCAGGTAGACGGAGCCATCGTTCCAGCCCCAGATGTCGTTGTAATCCCCTGCCGGGCGAGGTGAGAGTGTGGCGACCTGGTCCATGCGCAGCGATGGACCCACCGCGTCGCTCGCCCCTCGTGGCGCGCGCGGCTCGACGTTCGCCGGGGCGAAACTCGCTACCAGCCCCGGCTCGATCCACAGGGAGAGTTCGGCATCCATCGGAAGGTCGTCCGGCAAGGGCGTCCTGCTGCCCCAGCTCGGCCCCTGGGCCGAGAGCCGCAGATCGAGTCGGCCCTCAGCCAGCACCCGCTCGCCGCTGCGCAGGAGAAAGCGCGGCCGGAGGTGGGGCACATAGCTGCCCAGGCGCGGACGGCCGCTGCTGCGATCGATCGGCCGGGCCAGCAGGTCGATCTCCAGGCGGCTGACGGCGGCTTCCGGACCGGTCTCGATGCCCAGCAGCAGCCGGTAGGCCACGCCACAGGCCACCGGTTCGATATCCGGGCCGAGCACCAGGGGCTCGTCCGAGATCGTGCAGGCCCTGCCGAGATCGTCGCCGGGCGAGGCTCCGAAGGCGAGGCTCGAAAGCAGGGCGGCGGTGAGAATCAGCGCGGCGACCAGGGGTCGGGTGGCAATGCGGATGGTCATACAGAAAACACCTCCCCGGCCTTGGCAGCCGGCGCCTAAACTTACGCGCATTCAGGTTAGTCGCAAGGTGCCTTCCGTTCCATCCGCCGCCTCGGCCGTCCCGCCCTCAGCGCGTCGCCAGGTGACCCGAGTACTCGATTCCCGCCAGTTCGGCGGTCTCCTTCTTCCACGATGCGATGTCGTCCCGGCGGAAAGCACTGAGACGATCATGGCCGCAGGCGCGGGCCAGCACCGCCATCAGCTCGGTCGAGGCGCGGAGGAAGCGCCCGAGGCGCTCGGCGGCCCGGTCCACGTCGAGCCGGCCGCGCAGGGTGGGGTCCTGGGTGGCGATGCCCGCCGGGCAGTTGCCCGTGTTGCAGATCCGCGCCGCCACACAGCCGATGGCCTGCATCGCCGAGTTGGCGACGGCCACCCCGTCGGCTCCGAGGCACAGGGCCTTGGCAAAGTCCTCGGGCAGGCGCAGGCCGCCGGTGACGATCAGGGTCACGTCCGGGCGCTGGCGCTTGTCGAGCCAGTGGCGCGCGCGGGCGAGGGCCGGAATCGTCGGCACCGAGATGTGGTCGCGGAAGATCCGGGGTGCCGCCCCGGTGCCACCACCGCGCCCGTCGAGAATGATGTAGTCCACCCCGCACTCCAGGGCGAAATCGATGTCGTCCTCGATGTGGTTGGCCGAGAGCTTCATCCCGATCGGGATGCCGCCGCTCAGCTCTCGAACCCGATCGCCGAAGCGCTGGAAGTGCGCGGGGCTGCTGAGGTCGGGGAAAGTGGCGGGGGAGACGGCGGGCGTGCCTTCGGCCAGGCCGCGCACCCGGGCGATCTTGCCCACGACCTTGCTTGCGGGCAGGTGCCCGCCGGTGCCGGTCTTCGCTCCCTGGCCGGCCTTGAAGTGGAAGGCCTGCACCCGATCGAGGAGCGCCTCGTCGTAGCCGAACTTGGCGCTGCCCAGCTCGAAGAGGTAGCGCGAGCAGGCCTGCTGCTCTTCGGGAAGCATGCCGCCTTCACCGGATGCGATGGCCGTGCCGGCCAGTTCCGCCCCTCGCGCCAGGGCGATCTTGGCCTCTTCGGAGAGGGCACCGAAGCTCATGTCCGAGACGAAGAGGGGAATCTCCAGACGCAGGGGCTTGTCGGCGCGGGGGCCGATGACCAGCTCGGTGGCCACGGGAGCGTCGTCGAGCAGGGGGCGGCGGGCGAGCTGGGCGGGCAGCACCTGGATGTCGTCCCAGTGGGGGAGGCTCGAGCGAGGCACGCCCATCGCCACCAGCTCGCCGTGATGGCCGACGGCTTCGAGACCGGCCTGGGCCAGCTCCCGAATGCGCCCGAGGGTGGGTTCGGCCGGGGCGGCCGGTGGCTCTGGCTCGGTGTCGTCGGCCTCCTCGAGATGCGCGTGGCTGCCGTCACAGTGGGGCGGGTTGCCGGTGGCCTTGCACAGGCAGAGGTAGGCCGTGCCGGAGATCTCGGCCTTGACCTCCAGGGGTGCGAAGGCCGTGCCCTGGTGGGCGCCGTCGCAGAAGGGCTGGCTCTTCGAGCGCCCACAGGCGCACCAGTAGTAGGACTCGCCGGCCTTCAGCTCGACGCGCTTGGGGGTCCGGCCGGCAATCACGGGTCGCTGTTTCGAGTCGTTCATTCGGATCTCCTCGGGCTGTATCGCCGAGAAGACCCTATCACTGTTCCGTGGGGTGGGTCAGGTGGCTGGGGCGAGATAGACTGTCCCGTGAGTGGAACAGTAGCGGAGACGCCGATGGACCTCAATGCAACCCTCGTCTTCACCCGCGTCGTGCAAGACGGCAGTTTCAGTGCTGCGGCCCGGCAACTGGGCATGCCCAAGTCCACCGTCAGCCGCAAGGTTGCGGAGCTGGAGCGGCGCCTCGGAGCGCGCCTGCTACAGCGCACCACCCGGACGCTGAGCCTGACCGATGCCGGCCGGGCCTACTTCCAGCGCGCCGTGCGGGCGATCGCCGAGGCCGAGGAGGCCGAGCTGGCGGTGACCCGGATGCAGCAGACGCCGCGAGGGCTGCTGCGGGTCACGATGCCCCTGAGCTTCGGTCATCTCGGTGCCCTGGTGGCCTCGTTCCTCGAGCGCTGCCCGGAGGTGCAGGTCGATCTGGTCTGCACCGACCGGGTGGTGGACCTGGTCGAGGAGGGCTTCGACGTGGCCGTACGGGCCGGACGCCTGAGCGATTCGACCCTGGTGGCCCGTCGCCTCGGCGTGTTGCAGAACATCGCCGTGGCCAGCCCCGCCTTCCTCGAGCGCTGCGGTGTTCCCCGCACGCCCGAGGACCTCGAGCACTTCGACTGTGCGGTCTTCGGCGTGGGTGGAGCCGGTGGCCGGTGGGAAGTCCGCAACGGCGAGAAGACGGTCTCGGTTCCGGTGCGAGCGCGCCTGGTGGTCAACGACATGGATTTTCTCCATGCCGCGGCCCTGGCCGGTCGCGCCATCACCCTGTTGCCCGCCGGTCGCTGCGCCGCCGACCTGAAACAGGATCGGCTCCGCCGGGTCCTGCCCGCGTGGTGCTCGCCCGATGTGCCGGTCCACGCGGTCTATCCCAGCCGTCGCCACCTGTCGCCCAAGGTCGAGGCCTTTCTCGATCATCTCAGCGAGCATGTCTCGGGCGGCAGGCAAGATCTGTGCGACGCCGAAGAGCTGCCCGAGAGGTAGGGAGCCCGTGATGCGGATCGGTGGCGAGGATGGCCTTCCGGTGACGATCATCGCTGCCGGAGATCCGGTCGGCGCCGAGCGGCGGGCGAGTTACGAAGCTTCGAGGGATTCCTGGAGCACCTGCTGCCACAACTCCACGGTGCTGCGGGTCATGGCGTCGAGGGAGTACTGGCCTTCCAGGCGCGCGCGGTCGGCGAGCACTCGCTGGTGGTAGGCGTGACGATCGGCGAGCACCCGCCGCGCCGCGTCGACGAAGGACTCCACGTCGTCGGGCGGGTCGATGATCTCGCCGGTGCGCGAGGGGGTGATCATCTCTCCCACGTCGCCCACGTTTCCCGCCACCACCGGCACGCCGCAGCCGAGGGCCTCGATCACCACGTTGGGGCAGCCCTCGGAGTCGGAGGTGAGCAGCAGCAGGTCCAGGTCGGCGAGCAAGGCGGGCACGTCGTCCCGCGGGCCGAGCAGGTGCAGGCGCCTGGCGGGCAGGTCCGGGGCGAGAGCTGCGCGGGCGGCCTCGTCCAGGCCATGGCCGATCAGCACGCCCGCCACCGGGGCGCCGCCGGCCAGCAGGCGCCGCAGGATCTCCACGAAGCGGGGGATGTTCTTCACCGGGCGGAGCTTGCCCACCAGGCCCACCAGGCCCAGCTCGGGATCGACGCCCAGCTCCGCTCGCAGCGCCCCCGAGGCCTCGCTCCGCAGGCGAGAGAAGTCCACCCCGTTGGGCACCACCCGCAGGCGCTCGGCCGGTGCGCCGAAGCGTGCGCTGAGAAAGGCCGCTCCGCGCCGGGAGTTGACCAGGGTCACGGGGCAGCCTCGCAGCATCCGGCGGTAGGTCCAGCTCTTCAGGCGTCCGGGGTGGACCACCGTACCCCTTACCGTGGGCAGCATGCACCGGCCGGCGATGGCGCGGCGGGCCAGCCAGGTATAGCCCGAGGCCAGCAGATGCACGGCGTGGACCAGCTCGATTCTTTCGGCCCGTAGCTCGGCTCCCAGCCGCCGCAGGCGACCGAGGTCGAAGCTCGAGCGGCGGGGGATCACCCGCAAGGGGTAGCCCAGCGCCTCGATCCGTGGACCGTAGGGCTCGAGCTGTTCGGACAGGCAGATCACCACCCGCGGCGCCCACGGACGGCCCGCCAGTCGTCGCAGCAACTCGTAGGTCTGCCGCTCGGCGCCGCCGTAGCCGAGCTGGGTCAGGGTCACGGCGATGCGCGGGGCTCTCAACGGCGCCCCGCCCGGGCCAGCAGGTGGTAGACCAGCGCCTGCTGCGCCCCCGCGTAGACGCCGATCCGGGGCAGGCGCAGTCGGTCGGTCTCCGGACCGAGGGGGCCCGGAGTGGAGGTCACCGCCGTGCGGAAGCCCGCCGCGGCCACCGAGGCCCGGGCCTGCTCGCCGAAGCGTCCGCCGCCGCTGGGATTGGGGTAGGCAAAATCCGGCACCTCGGCGCCGAGGATCTGCTCGAGATCTTCCTTCGAACCGAGCACTTCCTCGGCGTGGTGGGTCGGGTCCAGGTGGTCGAGGTGGGGATGGCTGCGGGAGTGGGCGCCGATGGTCATGCCCGCCGCCTGCATGCGACGCAACAACTCGGGGGTCAGAAAACTCTGCTCGAGACCTTCGCCCCGGGGCACGCCGGCCAGCCTCGCCAGGTGATCGAGCCAGCCCTCTCGCTCGTCGGCGGTCATGCCGGCAAACCAGCGGGTCACCCTCCGGCGCAGCCGCCGCCGGCCTTCCGAGTCCTCCGGCACCTGTCGGGGAAAGTCGTCGGGCAGCCCCGTGGAGGCACCCGCCGGCAGTCGCGGCACCAGCCGCCACAACTCCGAGATCCACAGGCCACGGCCCGAAGTCAGCGGGCCGGTGGTGATGTAGAAGGTGGCTGTCAGCCCCGCTTCCGCCAGCAGGGCGGTGGCGTGATCGTGGTTGTCCCGGTAGCCGTCGTCGAAGGTGATCCACACCGCCAGCGGACCGTCGTCCCTTCCACTCAGGCGCCGAGTCATTTCTTCGGGGCCCACCACCCGGCAGTGCCGGCGCAGCACTTCGAGGTGCTCGCGAAAGCATTCCGGGGAGACCGACAATCCCGGATCGAGGTATCGCCCCACCGCTTCCGGCTCTCCCACCGAGTGGTAGCGCAGGATCACCCCACGCGCCGGGCCCGCCAGGGCGGCACCGTAGATCCGCCGCCGGCGCCAGTTGACGTAGAGCGAACGCAGGACTTTCAAGATCGGTCTCCCGCGCGCCGCCGGGCCCCGAAACCCTCCCGAGGGGAGGTGACGCGCTCGGCTGAGAATATATGATCCCCGGGAGAGGTGAGGAGGCTCCTTGGCCCAAGACCGTCCCCCGGCCCCGGACGCGGCCCGCCGCCGTGCGGACACCCGGCACCTGCTGGGGGCCTCCGCCGTGGTCACCGCCCTCGGACTGCTGACCAAGCTGGTAGGCCTCGGCACCCAGGCCCTGGTGGGAGCCCTCTTCGGCGCGACCCGGGCGATGGATGCCTATCGGGTCGTTCTCAATGTCCCCCAGCTCTTCGCCACCTGGATTCGCCAGCCGGTGCGGGCGGCGATCATCCCGCTGTTCACCCGCATCCGCCGGGAACAGGGCGAGGCGGCCGCCTGGGAGGCGGCGAGCAACATCCTCAACTGCCTGGCGGTGGCTCTGGCCCTGCTGGTGGGCCTGCTCTGGCTCGGCTCGGGGCTGGTAGCCCGGGTGATGGCCAGCGGCTTCCGCGACCCGGCAGTGTGGGCCGAGATGTCGCGGCACATCCAGCTCATCGTCATCACGATCTTCTTCTCGGTGCTCGGGGTGGTGCTCGGCAGCCTGCACAACATCTACCGCCGCCAGCACTACCCGGCCTTCGGGCGCCTGGCCAACGGCCTGGTGGTACTCGCCGCCCTCTGGCTGCTGGGGCGCAGTTACGGCTTTACCGGCTACATCGCCGGCATCGTGCTGGGGGCCGCGGCGAGCTTTCTGATCCAGGCCCTGTTGATGGCCCCCCATCGCCGCCATTACCGGCTGGTGCTGCGCCCCCGGGCGCCGGAGATCCGCGAGTTGCTGGCCCTGGCCCTGCCTTTGTTCATCGGGCTGACGGGCACTCGCATCGACGTCTTTCTCGACCAGAACTTCGCCTCCTGGCTGCCGGACGGGCACCTGGCGGCCCTGACCTTCGCGGCTTTCCTCTCGGCGGTGGCCACCGACCTGCTGATCACCGTCTCCTCTACGGTGCTCTTGCCCCACTTCGCCGACCTGGTCAGCCACAAGCGCTTCGAGGAGCTGCGCAGCCGCCTGGCCCAGTCCATGGGGGGGTACCTGCTGCTGCTGTTGCCCGTGGCGGCCTTCCTGGTGGTGGGAGCTTTCTCGGTGGTGGAACTGGTCTACCTGCGCGGCGCCTTCACCCGGGAGAAGGCCGAGCTGACCGCCATGCTGCTGCCGATCCTGGCCTTCGGAGCGCCGGCCTTCTCCATGGGGCAGGTGCTGGCCCAGGTGCACATCAGCGGCGGCGACACGAAGACCCCGATGGCGGTGGGCTTCTGGCGGGTGGGCTTCAAGGCTCTGCTCTCGGTGATCCTGCTGCTGGTCCTGCCCCTGCCGCTGAAGATCGCGGGGTTGGCCCTGGCGTCTACCGCCTCGTCGTTCTTCCGCACGGCCCTGCTGTGGATTCGCTTGCCCACGGATCGGCGGCCCGCGGGAGGGCCCCTGGCGCGGATGATCGGGGCC
>JALTMS010000644.1 GCA_027001345.1 Acidobacteriota bacterium
TTTCCCCAGCTCGGTGCGGCCCTCCGGGAAGTGCGCGCCTGTCTGCGGGAGGGGGCGCGGCTGGTCTTCAGCATCCCCTGCGCCCAGCTTCGCGGCGAGGCTTGCCCGCCGCCGGCTCCGGTGCAACTCGCCCTCGCACGTATCGGACGGCGGCTCTTCGGCCGGGATCCTTCTCCCGCCGGTCCGGTTCTCGATCGTCTCGAGCTGATCGATCGGGGTTGCCGGGCCGGCTTCGCCCTCGGTGCCGAGAAGACCGTCGATCTGACCGCGTCTCAGGGTGAATTGCTCGACCTGATGCAGGTTCCAGCCCTCGGAGCGCGGCTCTATCCGGAAGCCTCCGCCGAGCGGCGCGATCGGTGGATCGCCCAGGCGCGAACCGCGGTCGATCCATCTGAGACCACGCAGATCCGTTGGTGGTGCGCGACCTTCGTGGCGGACCCTATATTCGAACGAGACCCCGTTTGACAGGCTGTGCCGCGAGTGGCGCAACTTGCTGCTGGAGAAGACCTTGGGGCGCACGGGCTTCAATCGGCCCACACAGGCGTTCGTCGCGTTCAGCGCGGCTGTGGCCGCGGTCTGCGCGATTGACCTGGTGCCGGGCATCTTCGATGTCACCCTCTCCAACGTGGTGACGGCCCTGGTCTTCCTCGTCCTGGGGCTGTCCTGGAACGCGTTGACCTTCAAGGTCGATCGCCAGGAGGGGGGGCGGGTGGCGATCTTCCTGGCGCCCGCCGCCTATCAGGCGCTGGTGCCCCTGGTGCCCGCAGTTCTGGTGCTCGGTGTGGCCGTCGTGATTTCGATCGCCGACTGGAACATGCACCGGCGGAAGTTTGGCGTCGGGCTCTACAATCTCGCTCAGATCACCCTGGGTATTGCCCTGGCGGTGCGGGTGGCAGGCGCCATCCTGTTCCGTCTCGACGGTCCACTGGGCGTGGCGGCGGCGGCGCTGGCCGGTGCCACGGCGAGTGCGGCGTTGAGCGTGGTGATGACGCTGGTGGTCATTCGCCTGGCCACCGGACGCACCGCGAGCCAGAGCGGCGTCATCTCGTTCTCCGCCTTTACCAACGAAACCGTCCTGGCCTGCTTCTCGGCGTTGATGGCCCTGTCCTGGGCGGTGTACCCGGCGATGCTGGCGATGGCGGTGGTCCCACTGACACTGCTGTTCATCCTGCTCAGCCGCCTCGAATGTCGGGAAGCGGCGCTGAGGAAGGAGAACGAAGAGCGGCGTCGGGCCCAGGAGGAACTCCAGCGGGCCAAGGAGGCTGCCGAAGCCGCCAGCCAGGCCAAGAGCGATTTCCTGGCCAGCATGAGTCACGAGATTCGCACGCCGATGAACGGCATCATCGGCATGACGGACCTGGCTCTGGCCAGCGACCTCAGCGCCGAGCAGAGGGCTCATCTCGGCATCGTCAAGAACTGCGCCCGCTCTCTGCTGACGATCATCGACGATGTCCTCGACTTCTCGAGAATCGAATCCGGCCGCCTGGAACTGGAACCAGCGCCCTTCTCCTTCCGTCGCTGGTTCGAGGAGAGCATTTCAGCGCTGGCCTACTCGGCTCAGGAAAAGGGCCTCGACTTCCGCAGGCACGTGGCCCCCGATGTGCCCGATCGGCTGATCGGGGATGTCGCACGGCTCTCGCAAGTGCTCGGCAACCTTCTCGGCAACGCCGTCAAGTTCACCACCGAAGGCGGAATCGTGGTCAACGTCTTCGTCGAAGCCGCCGGTCCAGAGGTGGTCTGCCTGCACTTCGAGGTACGTGACACGGGCGCGGGTATCCCGGAGAAGGAGCAGGAAGTGATCTTCCAGGCCTTCGTCCAGGCCGAGGAGTACATGACCCGGGCCCACGGTGGCACTGGCCTCGGCTTGAGCATCGCCGCCCGTCTGGTGAACGTGATGGGCGGCCGGATCTGGCTCGAGAGCGAACCGGGCGCCGGCAGCCGCTTCCATTTCACCGTCAACCTCTCGCGCGTGCCGGCCGAGCAGCGTGTGGTCTTCCACGATGGCCTTTCATCGACCGCCGACCTGGACGCGGCGATGGACGAGGTGGGAGCCCTCGACGTACTGCTCGTCGAGGACAACCCCGTCAACCGCCAACTCGCCCAGCGCCTGCTCGAGCGTAAGGGGCACCGAGTCGAAATCGCCGAGAATGGTGAAATGGCGCTGCAATGGGTGGCGCGCAAGAGCTTCGACCTGGTGCTGATGGACATCCAGATGCCCGAGATGGACGGTCTGACCGCGACCCGGAAGATCCGCGAGAAAGAGCGGGTCCACGGTGGTCATCTGCCGATCATCGCCCTGACCGCTCACGCCATGGAGCAGCATCGTGAGGCCTGTATCGCGGCCGGGATGGACGACTTCGTCACCAAACCGATCCACCCCGCCAAGCTGTATCGCGCGATGATCGATGTCGTCGCCTCGCGCACCGCTCCGGTTGGATGATCTCGACTCGGTCTGGAGGGTGCGACAAGGCTCCCTGCCACGCTCGGCACCCGCCGCTGCGCGGATGTGGTGTGTCTACTGAGCGCTGATCTACGGTC
>JALTMS010000645.1 GCA_027001345.1 Acidobacteriota bacterium
CTCGCGGATCTCTTCGGAGACCTCGAGCACCTCGAACAGTCCGACCCGGCCCTTGTAGCCGGTGTTGTTGCAGGTCGGACACCCACGACCCTTCAGCGGGGTGCATTCGGCGGCTTCCTCGGGAGTGAAGCCGATGTCGATCAGTGCCTGCTCGGGGACCTGCTGCTCCTGGCGGCAGTCCTTGCAGACCCGTCGGACCAGACGCTGGGCACAGATCAGGTTCACGCTGGTCGCCACGAGGAACGGCTCGATGCCCATGTTCATCAGGCGGTTGATCGTCGAGGGGGCGTCGTTGGTATGCAAGGTCGAGAGCACGAGATGGCCGGTGAGAGCGGCCTTGACCGAAATCTCGGCAGTTTCGAAGTCACGAATCTCACCGATCAGGATGATGTCGGGGTCCTGACGGAGAAACGATCGCAGCGCCTCGGCGAAGGTCAGACCGATCTGTTCCTTGGTCTGCACCTGGTTGATGCCGTGCAGATTGAACTCCACCGGATCTTCGGCGGTCATGATGTTGGTCTCGGGCTTGTTGATCCGGCTGATCGAGGAGTAGAGGGTATTGGTCTTTCCCGATCCCGTGGGCCCGGTGACCAGCACCATGCCCCAGGGTTTGAGGATCGCCCGCTCGAAGGCCTCGAAGGACTTCTCCTCGAAACCCAGCTTGGTCAGGTCGAGGCAGAGGTTCTCCTTGTCCAGCAGACGCATCACGACCTTCTCACCGAAGAGCGTGGGCACGCAGGAGACGCGGTAGTCCATTTCCCGGGTGCGGTCGTCGAGCTTCATCTTGATCTTGATCCGGCCGTCCTGAGGCAGCCGGCGCTCGGCGATGTCCAGCTTGGACATGATCTTGATCCGGCTGACGATCGCGTCCTTCAGCTTGGCAGGTGGATGCATGTACTCGTGAAGCACGCCATCGATCCGGAAGCGGACACGGAAGTCCTTCTCGTAAGTCTCGACGTGGATGTCCGACACACCCTTGTGGATCGCATCGACCAGGATCCGGTTGACGATCTTGACCACCGGGGCATCGGCGCTGAGGTTCTCGAGGCTCGAAGCATCGATCTCGTCCTCGTCGGCCATCAGCTCGACATCTTCCTCGTCCGGACCGGTCAGTTCGAACTCTTCGTCGGCCTCGCCGGTCTCGAAGATGTCGAGCCGTTTCTCCTCGTAGGAGTGCTCGATCGCCTCGCGCAGGGCGAACTCGCTGGCCAACACCGGTTCGACCTCGCAGCCGGTACGAAAGCGAATGTCGTCGAGAGCAACGACGTTGGTCGGGTCGGCCATGGCCAGGGTGAGAATGTTGCCCGTCTTGTGAACCGGGAAGACGAGGTAGCGACCGGCGATCTCCTCGGGAATCAGATCGAGCAGGTCACGATCGACATGCGGAAACAGGCTGCGCAGGTCGATGGCAGGGATACCGTATTGCTCGGAGAGGAGATGAACGAGGTCTTCCTCGTTCACCGCGCCGGTCTGCACCAGGTGGTAGCCCAGCTTGCCGCCCTCGGCCTTCTGGCGCTCGAGAGCTTCCGCCAGGGCCTCGCGGGTAATCAGCCCTTCGCTGAGCAGCAGATCTCCGATTCGGTCCGACATCCGCAACCGGCTCCTTCGTGACCGCGCGGGACGCGCGGCCAGTCACCGGCGACACCCCTGCCGCCAGGCAACACCTTCGGGAGGAAGCTCCGAAGTCAAACTTGTGTGCCGGGTGAGGGGGGGTCAAGGCAGGAATGACGGGGATCTCCCGGAACTGGGAGTGATCGAGTCCGGAAGCTCAGGCTTTCGCCAATTAATCGCCCGAGGCCCTCCGCCGCTCGAGGAATTCATCCATGAAACGGGTCGAGAAATCTCCGGACCGGAAGGCCGAGTCCGCGACGAGTTCCTTGAGCAGAGGCAGATTGGTGGTGATGCCCTCGATGACGAAGAACTCGAGGGCCCTGCCGAGTCGCGACAGCGCCTCGTCGCGACTGCGTCCTCGCACGATCAGCTTGGCGATCATCGAGTCGTAGTAAGGCAGAACCTTGTAGCCGGCGTAGGCCGCCGTATCGAGGCGGACCCCAGGCCCCCCGGGGGGATGGAAGGTGGTGATCAACCCGGGACAGGGCCTGAAGGTCCAGGGATCCTCGGCGGTCACGCGGGCCTCGATGCTCCACCCGCGCGGTTCGAGATCGTCCTGGCCGTAACCCAGCGGCTCTCCGGCGGCGATCCGGATCTGCTCCTTGAGCAGGTCGAGACCGGCGACGTTTTCGGTCACCGGATGCTCGACCTGGATGCGGGTGTTCATCTCCATGAAATAGAACGACCCGTCCTCGTCGAGCAGGAACTCCACCGTCCCCGCGTTCTGGTACTCCACTGCCTCGGCAGCCCGCACCGCGGCACGACCCATCTCGACGCGCAGTTTCTCGTCGAGAGCCGGCGACGGCGCCTCCTCGATCACCTTCTGGTGCCTCCGCTGGAGCGAACACTCCCTTTCGAAGAGATGAACGATGTTGCCGTGAAGGTCACCGAGAATCTGGAACTCCACGTGGCGG
>JALTMS010000646.1 GCA_027001345.1 Acidobacteriota bacterium
GGTGTACTGGGGCTGGGGGACGATGCGAGGGTGGTGCTGGCGGTGGGCACCCTCAAGCCGGTCAAGGGGCAGGACCTGCTGCTCGAGGCGATGCGTGGACATCTCGAGCGGCGTCCGGAATTACGGCTGGTGCTGGCGGGGACGGTCAGCGCTCACTTCGGCCAGGGGCTGCGCGAGCAGGTCGTCCGGGCCGGGCTCGAGCAGAGGGTCCTCTTTCCGGGTTCGGTCGAAGCCGTGCCCGACCTGCTCGCGACGGCGGATCTCTTCGTGCTGCCGTCGCGCTCGGAGGGGATGAGCAATGCTCTACTCGAGGCGATGGCGGCGGGCAGGGCCATCGTGGCCACCGACGTGGGCGGCGCCCGGGAGTGTCTGGCGGACGGCGAGTGCGGCATCATCGTCGAGCCCGACAACCCCTCTGCCCTGGCTGCCGCCATCGGTCGGGTGCTCGATGACCCCGAGCGGGCCGCCGCCATGGCCCGGGCCGCCGCCCGCCGGGCGGCCGATGAATATGCCCTCGACCGGATGGTCGCCAGGACCGAAGATCTCTACCGGGAGTTAGTGGGATGAGCCAAGCCGTCGCAGTCGAAGTTCCCGCCCAGCGTCGTCGCCCGTCGGCCGCCCGCGCTGCCGACACGCAGCCGGGCAAGGGAAGCCTGAGTGTGGGTCTCGAACCCATCGCCGCTCTGCGCGAGGAGTGGGACGCCCTGCTCGAGCGCGCGCGAACCCGCTCGGTGTTCATGAGCTGGACTTTCCTCTGCACCTGGTGGGAGCACTTTCACCGGCGGCGGCAGCCTCGGGTCTGGGTCGTGCGGGAGGCTGACGGCCGGGTGGTGGCGATCTTGCCGTTGTATCTCGAGCTGCGCTCCCTGCGCCTGGGTACGGTGCGGGTGTTGCGCAACATGGGTTTCGGCGACGTGGTCAATCCGGACTTTCTCGACGCCATCGTCGAGCGCGGTCGGGAGTGCGAGGTGGCACCCCTGCTGCTCGCGGCGCTGGAAGCCGACGACGGGTGGGAGTATGCGGAGTTCTCCGAGCTGAGCCCTGACGGCTCGATGCTGCTGCTCGCCGAACAGTGGGAGCGGATGGGGGCCTTCGATGCGCGGGTCGAGCGCAGGGCCCGCTGTCCCTACATCACGCTGCCCGATTCCTTCGATGCCTTCCTCAAGTCGCGCAATTCCCACTTCCGCCAGCAGCTTCGCCGCTACCGGCGCAAGATCGAGCGGGACCTTTCGGTGGAGTGGAAGCAGGTGGGGGTGGACGTGGACGTGGCCGCGGGCATCGAGGCCCTTGCGCGCCTGCACCAGGAACGGATGGAGGCCACGGAGAGGGGGGGCAACTTCCGCAAGCAGGATTACCTGGTCTTCCACCGGGACCTGGCCGAGCGGATGGTGCAGACCGGGCAGCTCTACTTCTGGTTGCTCTACGTGGGTGGTGCGCCGATGGCGACCCACTTCGGCTATCTCGACGCAGGTGTCTACTACGGCTACCAGATGGGCTTCTCCCCCCGCTACCACAAGTGGTCCCCGGGGCACTACATGACCGGCGTGGTGCTGGAAAAGCTGATCGCCCTCGGCGCCAGGGAGATGAACCTGCTGCGGGGCACCGACGCCTGGAAGTTCCGCTGGACCCAGAGCTGCCGCGACACCCAGGCCCTGAGCCTGATCCGCCGCGGTCGCCTGTCCTACTGGGCCTGGGTTCGCGCCAACCTCTCCGCGCCCCCCGCCATTGCTCTGCGCTTCGCCCTCGGTCGCGACGCCTTCGAGCAACTCCGCGAGGCCCTGGCCACCTTCCGCGCACGGATGGCAGGCAACGAGCATCCCTGACCACTGCCGCACCCTTCGAGGCGCCCGCGCGTCGAATCGCGCGTAGGGGCGGGGTGCACCCCGCCCAGCCGTGGTCCTGGGGGCGGGTTCGTGATGGCGACCGCGTTTCCGCTGCGGGGTGACACCCGGCACGGTTTGCCTTCGGTACGGTTGGGCCGGGTATACCCGGCCCCGTTGTGTCGCATCGTCTGACATCGGGAACGCGAGCGCGTCGAATCGCGCGTAGGGGCGGGGTGCACCCCGCCCAGGCGTGGTCATGGGGGCGGGTTCGTGGTGGGGACCGCGTTTCCGCCGCGGGGTGACACCCGGCACGGTTTGCCTTCGGTACGGTTGGGCCGGGTATACCCGGCCCCTACGCCCGTTGTGTCGCACCGTCCGAGATCGGAGACGCGAGCGCCACGAAACCCGTTGTGTCGCATCGTCTGACATCGGGAACGCGAGCGCGTCGAATCGCGCGTAGGGGCGGGGTGCACCCCGCCCAGGCGTGGCCCTGGGGGCAGGTTCGTGGTGGCGACCGTGTTTCCGCTGCGGGGTGACACCCGGCACGGTTTGCCTTCGGTACGGTTGGGCCGGGTATACCCGGCCCCTACACCCGTTGTGTTGCACCGTCCGAGATCGGAGACGCGAGCGCCACGAAACCCGTTGTGTCGCACCGTCTGACATCGGAGACGCGAGCGCGTCGAATCGCGCGTA
>JALTMS010000647.1 GCA_027001345.1 Acidobacteriota bacterium
GCGTCGGAGGACTGACGGGCACGCGCCTCGAGGCCCGCGATCAGTGGCTCTACGTCGTCCAGAGCAGGGCGCTGCTGATCGTCGATGCAAGCGATCCCTTGCAACCCGCCGAAGTCGGGCGGATTCCCGCCCAGAGTCGATGGGGCAACTATGTCCTCTTCGACGATGTCTGCATCGATGGCTCCGACGCCTACATCGTTTCCTCCACCAACAGCCTGTTCCTGGCCGATGTCAGCGACCCGGAGTCGGCCCACATCGTCTGGGAAACGCCCGATATCTTCGGCCTTTATCCCCGCCGCTGCACGATCGACGGCGATCATCTCTATGTCAGCACCCAGCGGACCGTCGCCGTCCTCGACAAGGGCGACTGGTCGGTGCGTGGCCAACTGCGGCCCGTCCACGCCCCGTCGGAACTGCGCGCTGTCGACGGCCAGCTCTATGTCAGCGACATGCTCGGCCTGAAGATCTTCGACACCTCTGTCGATCCGTTGCGCCCCTCCTTGCGCGTGGCGACCGATCACCCCGGCAGCCCTCAGATCGGCGCCATCGCCATCGATGCCTCCAGAGCCCTGACCGTGGGCTGGTACGACCTGGCCGTGGTCCGCACCAATCCTGCCCTCGAGCAGCAGCGATGGGTTTCCGAGAGCCGGGTCGAGTTCACCGTACCACCCGGAATGAACGCCGGTACTTATCACGTACTCGCCGAGCAGCCCGGCTCGGCGGTGGCCTACCTGGGCAACGCCTTCGAAGTCGTGGAGACCTGCCTGCTCGAGGCGAATCTCAGCTCCGACCTCGATCCCCTTTCCGGCAGGCTCTCCCTGCCCGGAAGATGGGTGCTGGAGGCCAGCGGAGATCAGCGCTTCTTCGATCCCACGCCCCGACACCGCGCCTGGCTCGAGCTTCCACCCGTGGGAAGCGACCCGATCGTGGAGCGTCTTCCGGCTGACGGCCCGGAAGAGGTCATCGAACTTCACTTCGGACCCGAGACCGCCGTGCTGGTCAAGCTGATCGGCCCGGATCCCGAATCCCTCGAGCAGCGCTGGGCATCGATTGCCGAGCAGGGCGGCATTCCGCTCGAGGCCGACGGTCCGACGCGCTACCAGCCGCTGACGCTCAACCTCCGCCGCGAGCAGGCGAGCGCTCGGTTGGCCATCGATCCCGCCGGCTCGCCGCTGGCCGCGGAGGGTTCGACGGTCTACCGCTACACCTGGCGCGAGGGCGTTCTGGTCAGCGCGACGGCGCGGGGAACGGAGGTCGACCATCGCTTCCACCTCGCGGGCAAGACCGCCGATGGCTGCGAGGCGGAAGACGTGGTCAGTGTCTTCGACCAGGCCGCGGCTGCCTGTCAAACCTTCGATGCGGACAATCCTTCCTGGAAGATCGATTGCCCCGTGCCCTTCTGACCCGGATCAGGCACGAGCGCTTCGGAGCAGGTCGGCAAGCAGGCTCTGCGCGGAGCATCAGCGCTCCGGTGGGGCAGGCATGCCGCTGTGCTCGAGGTAACGCAGGACCAGGTCGGCCACCCGCGAGTAGCTCGCCGTGCCTCCCGTCACCCCGTGGGCCTCGAGATAGGTGCTGTAGGTCCGACGCACCACCGGCGCCTCCCAGCCCCGGTGGGCCCGTGCGAAAGCGGATATGGCGCGCAAGTCTCGCTGCACCGCCGGGGAACGCCCCTTGGTCGTGGGGCTCAGCTCGAGCCACAAGCTCAACCAGGCGGCATACCGCAGGCGGGGATCTTCCGAACGCCAGAGACTCAGCAGGCCGAGAAAGGAAGCGGCCTCTTCCCAGGCCATACCCGCCAGGTGCGCTCGCTCGTGTGCGACGATCGCCGGCAGCAGTCCCGGCGGTGCGGGCAGCACCACGTTGGGCTCGCCGGTGAAGGGGCCGTAGGTCCCCGACACGCCCCAGCGCAACAGCAGCGGACTGAGCAGAAAGACCTTGGTGCGACCTCCGGCCGGTCGCGGCAGGCCCAGGTCGGTCGCTGTGGCGCCTTCGAGTGCGCGGATCCGCCGGTCGAGAGCGGCCAGGTCGTCGAACCCGCGGACCACTCCGAGAGAGTCTTCTTCGAGATCTGCGCGCAGCAGATCCAGGCGCTCGCCGATGCGCAGGCGCCACTGGCCGGCGGCCTCCGCCGCGGGTCGGGGTCCGAGCTGGAAGATCTCCACCGGCCGCTGACGAAGGTAGTTCAGCCCCCACAGAACGACGAAGGCGCTCCAGATCCAGCCTCCCGCGGCCGCTGCCCTCAGCCCTCCAGAGAAGACGGCGCCGATGATCCCCGCCCCGCGGCTGCGGGCGCCGCGGAAGCCAAAGATCAACCCTCCGAGTACCAGCAGACCGGCCAGGAGGAACGACATCTCGGTCAGCGAGAACGGCAGCCAGCCACTGAGCGCGGCGAGCAGGCGGGAGAGCAGAGGATACAGACGCCGGGCGTAGGCCGCCTCGACCAGCCCCGGGGCGCGACCGAGCAGCATGAAGGCCACCAGCGTCACCGCCGCCGCTCCCAGGCCCCAGCGGACCCGGGCGGGCAGACGACGGCGGCGATCGCTTCCGTCGTAGTAAGGCCTCACGAGAAGAGCTTTCCTTCCAGGCTGACTTCCTTGTCGGTACGCGAACCGATCTTGATTGCCGTCGACAGCCGGGGAACGCCCTCCGCGTGCAGGATTTCGTGGATCCGACGGATCGCGTCGAGCACGTCGTCGAGCTGACCCTCCACGTTGGTGCCGTAGGCGTGGAGCTGCACCTCGAGTCCCGAATCGACGAGGATCTGGTGGGCGCGGCGCACCTGCTGGCGAACCGAAACGCCCACACCGAGGGGAATGACCTGGATCTCTGCGAGGACTTTCATCGTCTGCTGCCCCCGGGCCGAATCGCGGCCCCCTTCATGATGGCACGGGCGGGACGATTCATCACCGCAGCCGGCCACGGGCGCCGGTTTGCGCTGCCGCGCCGGGCCGGGGGATGATTCCCGGGCATGGCCGACCCAGGGAGCCGAGATGGCCGATTCGTGGAGCCGCGAGGGCGGCACATACCGGGATCCGAGAATCCTTGCACTACTCGAGGAGATCTATGGCGGGCTGCCGCCGGGCCTCGACGCTGCCCTCGACGCCCTCGAGCGGCACGACCTGCCCCGGATCCAGATCTCTGCCGGCGACGGACGCATCCTGCGGCTGTTGCTGCGGGCCATCGCCGCCCGGCGGGTGGTGGAGTTCGGCACTCTCTCCGGCTACTCGGCCCTGTGGATCATCGATGCCCTGGGGCGCGAGGGGCGGTTGCTGACCTGCGAGCGGGATCCACTGCACGCCCGCGCCGCCGCGGAGGTCTTCCGCGCCGCCGGCGTCGATCAGCAGGTGGAGATCCTTCTCGGCGATGCCCGGGACAACTTCGGTCGCCTGGCCGCCGGAGCGCCCTACGATGCAGTGTTCATCGATGCGGACAAGTCGGGCTACCCGGCCTACGCCCGCTGGGCCCTCGATCACCTGCGCCCGGGAGGAATGGTGATCGCCGACAACGCCTACCTCTTCGGGCACCTCGCGCCACCCTCCCGGAGGGAGGCCGACGAGCATGCCGGCGAGCGCGAGGCGATGCTCGAGCTGCATCGGATCTTTGCTCGCCGCACCAGCGCCTGCCTGCCCACTCCCGATGGGCTGGCCGTGGCCCTGGTGGAGGCCCCTGCGCCGGGAGAGTCACAATGAGGGTGCTCGCCGTCGAATCTTCCTGCGATGAAACCGCCGCGGCGGTGGCTGATGGCCGGCGTCTGCTGTCGAGCGTGGTCTCGTCCCAGGTGACGCTCCACGCGCCCTACGGCGGGGTGGTGCCCGAGATCGCCGCTCGGCACCATCTCGGACGCATCAGCGAGGTGGTCGAGCGGGCGCTGAGCGAGGCGCATACCGACCTGGACGCCATCGAAGGCCTGGCGGTGACCTGCGGGCCCGGCCTGGTGGGCTGCTTGCTGGTGGGAGTCAACTTCGTCCGCGCCCTGGCGCTGGCTCGACGCCTACCGGTGGTGGGTGTCAACCACCTCGAGGGACATATCGCTTCGGGCTGGTTGGAGACGCCGCTGCTGCCCTTTCCGGCGCTGGCCCTGGTGGTTTCGGGAGGACACACGGCGCTGTGGCGCGTGCGGGCCTTCGGCGAGTACCGCCAGCTCGCACGCACCCGAGACGACGCTGCGGGAGAGGCCTTCGACAAGGCGGCGAAGATGATGGGTCTGCCCTACCCCGGCGGCCCGGCGATCGATCGACTGGCCAGCCAGGGAGACCCTCGAGCCTTCGCTTTCGGCGAGGTTCGCATCAAGGGCGAGGCCGCGTTCTCCTTCTCGGGCTACAAGACCGCCGTGCGCGAGCACATGAGACGGGCGGGCATCGAACCCCTGCCGCACCCCGAGGCCGAGCCGCCCCAGGCGATGGTGGACCTGGTCGCTTCGTTGCGCCACGCGGTGGTGCGGGAGCTATTGCGGCGGGCGCGCCAGGCGTTGCTCGCCGACCGACCCCGCTCACTGGTGCTCGCCGGCGGCGTGGCCGCCAATCGACTCCTGCGCGAGGAGATCACCCGGCTGGCCGACGAGCACGGTCTGGCCCTGGCGATTCCACCGTTGCGCTACTGCGGTGACAATGCGGCCATGATCGCGCGGGCCGGGATCGAAGCCCTCGAGGCGGGAGTCAACCACCTCGATCGACTCGACGCCTTCGCCAGCCTTCCCCTGGGCGGACCGGAGGCCGAGCGCTCCTCGCGGCGTCACCGCTGATCGTCGCCGAATCGCGCGGGGCTCACGCTGGGCGCGGGCCGAGACAGAGACGAGCGGCGAGGCGGATCGCGGCGACCAGGCTGTCGGCACTGGCCACACCCTTGCCCGCGATGTCCATCGCCGTGCCGTGATCAACCGAGGTGCGAACGAAGGGCAGACCGACGGTGACGTTGACGGACTTCTGGCGGGAGACGAGCTTGACCGGGATCGTCGCCTGGTCGTGGTAGAGCGCGAGTACCAGGTCGAAGCGTCCCTCCCGCGCCATGGCGAAGACGCTGTCGGCCGGAATCGGACCATCGACCCGCAAACCGTGCTCGCGTACCTTCTCGATCGCCGGAAGGATTTCCTGGATTTCCTCGTGACCGAAGCGGCCACCCTCGCCGGCATGAGGGTTGAGCGCTGCGACGGCGATGTGGGGCACCGTAGCGAAAAAGCGCTGCCATTGATCATGGAACAGGCCGAGCATTTCGGCGATGCGTGAACAGCGAATCTTCTTCATCGCGTCGCGCAGGGACATGTGGGTGGTCAGCAGCCCGACTGCCATTTCCGGCGTCCAGAACAGCATGCCCACCTTGCGCGCGCCGCTGAGGCGCTCGAGCATCTCGGTGTGCCCCGGATCGGAGCAGCCGGCAAGGGAGAGAGCTTCCTTGTGAATCGGCGCGGTGACGATGCCGGCAACACGCTCGTCGAGCGCCAGGGCCACGGCCCGCTCGATGGCATCGACCGCTGCCTTGCCGGCGCTGGCGGAGATCTTCCCGGGAAGCCACTGCTCGCAACAACCGCCGAGATCGAGCAACACGGGTCGCTCCCAGCGACGACTGCACGGGACATCCCCGACGACATTGGCGAACGGCCAGCGGATCTTCAACTCGCGGGCCGTCTGACGCAAGTGTTTCTCGCTGCCGAGAACGACCAGCCGCGCTGCCTTCGTCGCCCGCTCCTCGGCCGCGGCGCGCAGAACGATTTCCGGCCCGACGCCGCAAGGGTCGCCGCAGGTGACGGCAAGAACCGGCTTGTCGCCCTCCGCCGCACCCTCGGCGGCGGCTTTCTTCTTCATGCACCGCTCTCGGCGGCCGGATCCTTGATGATGTACTTGATGTGCCGCTTGAAGACCAGCAAGTTGGGTCCATCGTCGCGATGCACCTTCAGGCAGTGCTGGTCATACCACTCGATCCAGCCGTGCAACTCCTCGCCGTCAGCCAGCACCACCACCATCGGCGTCTTGGCGTTCATCTGCTTGAGGTAGTAGTACTCCTCCGCGTGGGTCTTCTCGGGAGGAAGAGGCTTACGCCGCTGCTCGGATCCGCCCGAGCCGCGCCCGCCACCAAAAGGCCGATCCCGGCGGTCGGCCTGTCCCGCCCTGCTGGGTTTCCTGTCCATCTGGCTCCCTGCTACCGGGCCCGCCCGCCTTCAGCGGCCCCCTTCGACTTGCCCGGACAATAACACGCAGCAACGCGAGTCCACAAGATGCCCGGGTCGGGCCTCCGCGTGGGCCGAACAGGAGACTCCGCACCCTGCTTGTTGCCAGAATCGGATGCCGATCTCGAGCCTGTCCTTCGGGCCGAATATGTCCGATTCTGGTCACCCTGGATCGCCGATCTACGATGCTGGCCGCGTGCCCACCATGATCGACCGCGGCCAGGCGAACCGGGCCCATGGGAAACAAGAGAACGGAACAAGGATCAGCCATCTACCGCTGCAGCACCCAGGCGGCTTCGCCCCCAGCGTGACTTCGCGAGCAGCGCACCAAGGGCGAGCAACACCGCACCGCGCACAACCGCGTCAACCAGCGGGTACAACCATGCGGCCGCATCGCCCGTAGCGCCACTCCCCGGAGCCACGCAGGACACAGGCCGCTCCCCGCGCCCAATCAGCCACTGTGCCACGATGGACACCGCACCGAACAGCTCAGAGTACTCCGCAACCAGGCGCAGTATGAGCATCCCCAGAAGCAGCACCGCCACGTTGCTCCAGCCCCGCAGTATCACTGACAGCAGATAACCCAGGGCAAGCACCGGCAGTAGGCTCAGCAGTACGAGAACCCCTCGGGCGATCGCCTGCCACGAGAGCCCCACCATCCCGAGTGTGAGTGCTCCAAACAGCCACGAGCCCGCAAGGTATACCAGGATCCAGGATCCTGCAGTTCCCAAGAAGTGAGTTGCGTGCCCCGTTCCACCAGTCACGAACAGAAGCGCGCGCCTCGACCGGTACTCGCGAGCAATTGCATCACCGCAGCACACAAGCGAATAGTTGATCAGGAAGAACAGCCGGCCGCGTGCCGCCCCCTCCACCGGGTCCTGGAACCACCAGGTACTGACCAACCCAAGTACAGTGAGAATCAGCCATCCAACACGTATCAGCGGACTTCGCACCGCTTCCCCGGTCACGGCGCGGAGCACCCCCACAACTCGCCTCGCTTCACCCCCTCGGTACAAGCTCATCAAACACTTCCTCGAGGGCCCTGCCACGAACTCCCACCTCGTAGACACAGATCCCAAGACCAACCAGCTCCTTGACCACGGCAGCCGTCTCACCATCGCTAGCGCCAGTCGGCAGAGTCACCACGACCCGCGCGTCGGGCCCCGATGCCCGCTCGACGATCGCGTTCGGCCACCGCACGGTGGCCTCCTCCGGCCACGCCGAAAGCGCCAGCCGCAGGCGTCCTTCGCGCTGCAAGTCCGCATTTTCGACAACGCGCGCCACCCCCCCTCCGACAAAGAAAACATAACGATCCGCGACCTTCTCGAGTTCACCCAGCAGGTGCGAACTGATGACCACGACCGCCCCTCGAGCACGCATTTCCTCGATGATCTCTCGCAGCAGCACGATCCCGTCCGGATCAAGCCAGCTTGCCGGCTCGTCCAGCAGGACGCAGTCGGCATCGTCGCACAGGACCATCGCCAGCACCGCGCGCCGTCCCTGTCCACGCGAGAGACTTGCCAGCGATCGCCCAAGCAACGACTCGATTCCAAAGCGTTGCGCCCTTGCCGCCAGTGTGCTCAGATCGACGCTCGTCCCGGATCGAGATTGGTTGATCGAACGCAGCCAGCTCTCCACGGTTCGCCGACTGTCTGGGGGATAGCTATCCAGGCACAGCGCCAGCCGGCCGGCCCTGGTCACCGCCTCCATTGGCTGTCCGTCAAACGTGATCTTCCCGCGTGAGGGGACCAGCAAGCCTGCCAGCAGGTGGAACAGCGTCGTCTTGCCAGCACCGTTGGGGCCGACAAGGGCCGACACCTTACCACGCGGGAAGGAAAGACTGTCTACCGATAGCCCAAACCCCTTCCGCGAGTAGCAAAAGGCAAGATCATCCAAGACAAGCACGATCGAAACCTCTTATCGAACTAGCTCCGCAGAGAACGTCTCTGACAGCGCTCCCCGTCAGAGGGTCGTTTACTTCCAGCCCCCAATCGGAAATCGGACTGATGAGGTCGAACCAACAAAGCTCGGATACAAACGTATAGCACGCGAAAGACGCGACCTGCAAATAAACAGGATCGTCTGAATTGGCGTGGCGGCCGTTCGAGCTCCAGATAGCACCGCACTCCTCACAGCCCTCCTTGAGGCAGTTCACATAGTCGCCAATCTTGCCCAGCGGTTCTGCTCTTCCATCGGCTGCCGTGGCCGCGATCAAGCCATACACGTCGATCCTCGCTCCGGCCCGGGCAGGTAAGTCATCCATCAGTCGTCGTAGTCGGGCCACGGCACCAAGGTCGAACATCGCGTGCACACTTTCGTTGTAGTCCGCAAAGCGTTCGAGTTCCTCCTGCGGCCCGGTCCCTCGTGTGATCACGCCACTGTCGTATACGAGAGCCTCATCATCCCACGAGTTTCTGATTCGAAAACGCTCCCCCCTGGACCTCCAGAGAGTTGTTGAACCTATGTCCCGCGGTCGAACCGGCCACCGTCATACCACGCTCGTTCGCCGTGACAACAGCTCGTAGGATCACCGCCCCATCGACGGAAAACCTGAGTATCGCTTGCATTGCGGCCTCAGAGCGGGCCGCCTCACTATCGAGGGCGATCTCGAGAATCTCGTCTCCCGTCGGTGTCGAACGCCGGAGTAGGCGGTGCGTTCTCGAGCTACTGATTACCTCTACCGACCCGTTTGTCCCTCCCTCTCGTGCATCTGAAAGCAGCACGACCTGATCGCTCGAGCCCGAATGCGATGCGTTGTCGTCCCCAGCCAGCAGCGGTATCACACACGCCGTCAGCACCATCAATAGACAAATAAGCCATCGATCCATCGTGTGCTCCATCTCCAGCGCGACTTTGCAGGCGCGATTCTGGCCTGACGGAAACAGTGATACGCGGGAGATAGGTGCGGAACAAGGCAAATGCCACTCCGACGGGCAACCACATCCCACTGGTGAGATCGAGCCAGCCGGTCGAGACCCGCTTCACCGCGAGTCTCCAGTCGATCCGCACGTTGCTATCCCATGCGCGAAGCCAGGGTGCTGTCCCACTCGCTGCTGTTTGCCGCGCGGGCGAGGGGTTCCTTTCATTGGCGTTCTACCTCATGATGCTGGCGGTAGAGGGGCAAGCGATGCAGACCGTCTTCCTCAACGCACCAGCGCCGGCGCGAAAGGCATCGGCGACCTACGCCCTGGCATGGCGCTCACCCGGCAGGCAGCACGTCTCTCCCGCACGGGCGGTTTCCGGGGCGAGCAGGTTCTTGGAACGCTCGTGCCGCCGAACCCTGCTGCTGGTCGAAGACGACCCCATCAACCAAGTTGTGGCTCGCCTTGCACAGGAGAAGCCCGGCTTTCGCGCGAAGCTCGCGACGGATCGCCAGGAGGATACCCGCCAGATTCGTAGGCTGGGACGGAATACGAGCGGCTGCCGATCATCGCCATGATCGCCGACTCGACCCGGCGGGACCAGGACAGGCGCAAGCAGGCTGGCATGGACGCCTTTCTCACTGAGCCGATTCAGATCGGAGCGGCGATCCATGCCATCGACGAATAGCTCGCGGAACGCGATCGGAAGCTGGAACTCGCAAGGTAGTGGGACGGGAACCGGCCCTACTCCCGACTTTCTCGATTCAGGCGATCAGCCAGTTCCCTCGCTCGGTTCGCGTAGATTCCACCAGCCTCGGCGGCCTCGAT
>JALTMS010000648.1 GCA_027001345.1 Acidobacteriota bacterium
CCTCCTTCTCTCGCCGAAGGGTGGCAGCGCTCGGCGAGAGAAGGAGGTCAGGCGCAGAGTGATCGTTCCCCGCATCTTGGGAGAGCGGCCGCTGATCTTCAGCAGGGCTCCGGAGCCCTCCTCGATCCACAGCTCCAGGGGCCCCTCCATGTCGAAGAGGGTGCGCCCGCCCTGCCGGGAAGGGACCAACTCCACGCGGCGCACGCTCAGCTCGTCATGTCGGCGGCGAGAGCTGTCCTCGTCTTGCAGGCGCCAGCGCTCCCGACGGGGAGCCCCGACCCGGTACACCACCTCCACCGTCCCACGCCGGGTCAGCAGTTGGATCTTCCCCCGTCCGGCCGCGGTGGCGACGGCCAGCCGCCCGAGCAGGCCGTAGGGATCGATCGCGGGCAGCTCGTCCCACGCTGCCGGTACGGCCAGACGCCGGCGACGATCGAGCAGCCAGCCCAGTGCCCCCTGACCCTCGTCGGGCCGGCGAAAGCGAGTGACCACCAGGCTTCCCGGCTCCAGCCGGCCCCGGCGCGCCCTCCCCTTGCCATCCACCTCGACCCACTCCAGCAGCCGTCCCCCGGCCAGCGACCGGCTGGTCACCTGGTGGCGGCTGAGGCTGCGACCCAGCACCCGGGCCGTGGAAACCACCCGCACCTCCTCGGTCGGCTGGGTCCCGCGCTCGGCTCGGCGGCGCTCGATGACCGACCGGCCTCGAGCCACGAAGAACTTGCGTCCCTCGAGGACAAGTCGGGTCCAGCCCCGGAGAACCGGTGCCCGCGCAGCGGCTTCGGCGGCAGTCTGAGCCCGGCTTCCGGCCGGCCCGAACCCGGAGATCGAAAGGAGAATCGCGAGAATCAGCAAAAAAAGCCTCGGAGCGCCTGTATTCAGCCGCGCGTAAATGGTAAGTTTCTCCTCCTTACCCAGGGCTTCGCCCGTTTCGCCGCGCGGCGGCCTCCAGGGGGATTCCCGCTGGCACCCACGGCCCTCGCGATCCCAGGCTGTAAGGAAACAGTTCATTCAACGCCCTTCCTCATGGAGGCTCACACCCATGGCCCTCACGGAGCGCCAGTATTTTGCGCTTCGCCGGTTGCACAGCCTGAGCGGCGTGTTTCCCATCGGCGTCTTCCTGGCGGAGCACTTCTTCACCAACTCGTTCGCCCTCCACGGCGCGGAGAGTTACAACGCGAAGGTGGAGTTCCTCACCTCCCTGCCCTACCTCTACCTGATCGAGGGGCTGGGGATCTTCCTCCCGATCCTCTTCCATCTGGTCGTCGGGGTGATCATCTTCCGGGAGGCTCGCTTCAACAACCGTAGCCTGAACTACCGGCAGAATGCCATGTTCGCCCTTCAGCGGATCAGCGGCGTGGTGCTGATCTTCTTCATCGCCTACCACCTGGCAGCGACCCGCTTCGGCGCATACTTCGGCTACGACACCAGCGATCTCTTCGCGCTGATGAGCGACAAACTGCAAAACCCGTTCGTCGTCGCGTTTTACGTCATCGGCGTCTGCTCGGCATCCTATCACCTGGGCAACGGCCTGTGGGGCTTTGCCATCCACTGGGGCCTGCTCACCGGCCGCCGGGCCCAGCAGCGCTGGTCGTGGGCCGCCCTGGCCCTCGCCGTGGCCCTGGCCGTCACGGGTCTCAACTCGCTGCTGGCTTTCCGGCCTCTGGGCCTCGAACCGATTCTCCTCTTCGACAAGAGCGCATCCCACGTGCACGCAGTAGCTCCCGCGGCGGAAGCGGGACTTCCCGAAATGCAAGATGCCCACGGCCACGGCGCCGAGGGAGGTGAGCACCGATGAGCAGCAAGCCCCGCATCATCGTCGTCGGTGGCGGCCTGGCCGGCCTGATGACCGTGATCAAGGTCGCCGAGCGTGGATGTCCCGTGGACCTGTTTTCGATCGTCCCGGTCAAGCGCTCCCACTCGGTCTGCGCCCAGGGCGGCATCAACGCCGCAGTGAACATCATGGGCGAGAACGACTCGCCGGAAATCCACTACTACGACACGGTCAAGGGCGGTGACTTCCTCGCCCACCAACCCCTGTGCCGCGGTATGGCCTACGACGCGCCCTCGATCATCTACCTGCTCGACCGCATGGGCGTGCCCTTCTCGCGCACCTCGGAGGGCAACCTCGACTTCCGGCGCTTCGGCGGGACTCTGCACCACCGCACCGCCTTTGCCGGCGCCTCCACCGGCCAGCAACTGCTCTACGCCCTCGACGAGCAGGTCCGTCGCTTCGAAGCCCAGGGCCTGGTGACCAAGCACGAGGGCTTCGAGTTCCTCTCACCGGTGCTCGAGAGTCCCGAAGGCCCCTGCCGCGGCATCGTGGCGATGGACCTGCGGACGATGAAGGTCCAGGCCTTCCGCGCCGACGCGGTGGTGATGGCCACCGGCGGCCCGGGCCTGGTCTATGGCCGCAGCACCAACTCGATGATCAACACCGGCTCCGCCGCGGCCGGCTGCTATCGGGCCGGCGTGCGCTACGCCAACGGAGAGTTCATCCAGATCCACCCCACCGCGATTCCCGGCGAAGACAAGATGCGGCTGATGAGCGAGTCGGCCCGCGGCGAGGGTGGTCGAGTGTGGGTGCCGAAGAAGAAGGGCGACACCCGCCCTCCGGCGGAGATTCCCGAAAGCGAACGCTGGTACTTCCTCGAGGAGAAGTATCCCCGTTTCGGCAACCTGGTGCCGCGCGACATCGGTGCGCGGGAGATCTACCACGTCTGCGTCGACCTGGGCATGGGCCTCGACGGCGAACAGAAGGTCTACCTCGACCTGACCCACAAGAGCCGCGAATTCCTCGACCGGCGTCTCGGAGCGATTCTCGAGATCTACGAGCAGTTCGTCGGTGACGATCCGCGGACGGTGCCGATGAAGATCTTCCCCGCCGTGCACTACTCGATGGGCGGGCTGTGGGTCGACTACGAACCCACTGCCGACGGCATGATCGACAAGAGTTCGCCGAAGAACCACATGACCAATATTCCCGGGCTCTACGCCGCCGGAGAGTGCGAGTACCAGTACCACGGCGCCAATCGCCTCGGGGCCAACGCACTGCTCTCGTGCATCTACGCCGGCACCCTGGCTGGCCCCTCCTCGGTCATCTTCGCCGAGAACCTCGACTGCCTGGCCGCCGATCTCGACGCGGGGCTCTACGAGCGCAGCGCGAGCAAGTGGGAAAAACGCTTCGAAGAAATCGCGCGGATGGACGGCCCCGAGAATCCTCACAAGCTGCACCGTGAGCTGGGCGAGACGATGATCGCCAACGTCACCATCGTGCGCGAGAACGACAAGCTGCGGCAGACCGATCAGAAGATCCAGGAATTGATGGAACGCTGGAAGAAGATCGGTGTCACCGACCGCTCGCAGTGGAGCAACCCCGAGATCCCCTTCGTCCATCAACTGTGGAACATGCTCGAGTTGGCGCGCGTGATCACCCTCGGCGCGCTGCAGCGCGACGAGTCCCGAGGCGCCCACTACAAACCCGAGTTCCCCGAGCGCGACGACGCCAACTGGCTCAAGAGCACCATCGCCACCTGGTCCCCCGAGGGGCCGGTGCTGACGTACGAGCCGGTGGACATTTCGATTTCCGAGCCCGTGGCCCGCCACTACGACTGAACGGGAGAAGCAGCGATGCGCAGCGAAATCGTTTTTCGTATCCGTCGGCAGGATGGCCCTCAGGAGCCGAGCTACGTCCAGGAGTTCCGGCTGAACTACCGGCCGAATCTGAACATCATCGCCTGCTTGCAGGAGATCGCCCGTCACCCCGTCGATGCCAGCGGCAAGGCCACCTCGCCCCCGGTGTGGGACTGCTCCTGTCTCGAGGAGGTCTGCGGAGCCTGCACGATGCTGGTCAACGGCGTCCCCCGGCAATCCTGCTCGACGTTGATCGATTCCCTGCCCAGCGGGCCGATCGAGCTGGCTCCACTGACCAAGTTCCCGGTCGTCCGCGACCTGATGGTCGATCGCAAACCGATGTTCGAGGCCCTCAAGCAGATCCACGGTTGGATTCCCATCGACGGCACCCACGACCTCGGCCCCGGCCCGCGCCGCCCATCCGATCAGGCACGGATCTCCTACGTCTTCAGCCGCTGCATGACCTGCGGCTGCTGCATGGAAGCCTGCCCCAACTATGACGGCAAGGATCCGTCCCAGTTCATCGGGCCGGCTCCCCTCGGCCAGACCCACTACTTCAACACCAATCCCATAGGTGCGATGAATGCCGGCGAGCGACTCGACGCGGTGATGGGCCGCAACGGTCTGACCGGCTGCGGCAACGCTCAGAACTGCGTCGAGGTCTGCCCCAAGGAGATCCCGCTGACCGATGCCATCGCCCAACTCAACCGCCAGGCCAACAGGCACTGGCTGACCACTCTGTTCGGGAGATAAGCCTTGCCGACCTCGCAGCCCACGCCGAACTATCTGCAGGCCCTGCTCGGCCGGACATCGGCCCTGCCCGAGCCGACCGAGACCCCCACCGTGGCCTTCAAGGAGATCCCCCGCACCTTCGACGAGGAGTGCCTCGACGGTGACGCTCTGCGGGTCATCCGCCGGCTGACGGAAGCGGGGCACGAGGCCTACATGGTGGGGGGCAGCGTGCGGGACCTGCTCTTCGGCCTGCGTCCCAAGGACTTCGACGTGGCCACCTCGGCCAAGCCGCTGCAGGTCAAGAAGCTGTTCCGCAACTGCCGGATCATCGGCCGGCGCTTTCGCCTCGCCCACGTGTTCTTCCGCGACAAGATCATCGAAGTCGCCACTTTTCGCTCGGGCGAAACGCCCAGCGAGACCCGGGAGGACGGCGAGCTGCTGATCCGCGACGACAACGTTTTCGGCACGGCCGAAGAAGATGCGCGGCGTCGCGACTTCACGATCAACGCCCTGCTCTACGACGTGCAACGACAGGTGATCCTGGATCATGTCGGCGGCACCGAGGACGCCGACGCTCGCCTGGTGCGCACCATCGGCAATCCGGACGTCCGGCTTCGGGAAGATCCGATTCGTATGCTGCGCGCGATCCGCCTGGCGGCCCGTCTCGGCTGCCGCATCGATACGGCCACCGAGCTGGCGATCCGGCGGCACGCGACGGAGATCCTCAATGCCGCCGCACCGCGCATTCACGAGGACCTGCTGCGCATGTTCTCGGGAGGAGCGATGGCCCCCGCCTTCGACGCGCTGGTGACGTACGGCCTGCTCGAGGTGATCCTTCCCGAGCTTTTCGAGCACCTGGCCCGTGCTGTCCGGGAAGAGCGCCATGAAGAGGTCGAGGCTCTGCGCCGCAGCCTGCGCGTCGCCGATGCCTGGACTCAGGCGGGCCGTAGCCTCTCTCCGGCGGTGCGTCTGGCGGTGCTGCTCGCACCGGTGCTGCTCACGCCCCTCGACGACACGGGCAGCCGCGATTCCAGCTCCACGGTCACCGAAGCGATGAAGCCGATCAGCCAGCGCCTGGCGATCAGCCGCCGGGAAGCCGAGCGGATCCGCCAGGTGCTGCTGGCCCTCGGTCGATTCTCACCGCGCAACAAGAAGCGACGTTTTTCGGTCACAGCTTTCGTCAAGCGCGCCTATTTCCCCGATGCTCTCGACTTCTTCGAGCTTCACACCCGTGCCACGGGAGACCTCGAAACGGAGGCCGTACGCTGGCGGGAGCGCCTGAAAGAGGTCTTCCCCCAGGGGCCACCGCCGCCGCGCAAGCGCGCTCCCCGACGCCGGCGGAGGAGCCGTGAGCACGGTGAGAAGGGCGCTCGCACCTTCTGAGCGTCTGCGTCAACCTTCGGTGGTCTCGTCGGCTTCGGTAGTCTCGTCGGAGACGGCTTCGGCACTGCCCTTGAGCCGTACCGAAGTCAGGATCAATGCACCTCCGAGTGCCATCAGCGACAACACCGAGGCGAGAGTCGAACCGGCGCGAAGATCGACCAGCAGCAAGCGCAGCGCGCCCAGCCCGAGGGTCGGATGAACCAGCCAGCGGGCCTCGCCCAGTCGGCGACTGCGAGACAGTTCCGCCAGCAGGATCGCCACCACCGACAGGCCGATGGTGGACAGCGCGATGCCCAGGGGACGATCGCTGGCCGCCGCGTCCCAGGACTGGGACACTTCGGCCAGCAGCATGCCGCCGCCGGCATAGGCAGCAATGGCGATCAGCAGCGCCTTGGGCAGGCGGGAGAAGCGACCCCATGTGCGCCCGTGCCAGGCCACCCGCATCCAGGTGCAGACCGCGCATACCGCCAGCACGCCGAGCATCAGGCCCGAGATGGCTCCCTGAGGGCGACCGGCCCAGGCACTCCACGCCAGCGCCCACAGTCCCGATGCCATCACGGCTCCCACGCAGTAGAAGGCGGCATGAAAGCTGAGAGTCGCGCGCGAGAAGCGTGCCCCGAGCCAAGCGGTCAGCAGCGCCACCAGGGAAAAGCTCAGTGCCACCATCTGCCGGGAAAAGAGCACGGGCAGCGCCGCACCGGCGAAGGCCAGAGCAAGGAAACTGAAAAAGATGAAATGGCGTCGTCCTTCGGCCCGGCGATCAGCGAAGAAGAAGGACAGGGCATAGAGCGCCAGCGCCGCGAGCAGCGCAAACGAGCCCACCAGGCCATACCACGATCCCAGTTGACGGCACACGCCGACAGCACCGCCCAGGCCGATCACCGTCGCCAGCACCGCCTGGAGGATCTCCCCCGGCCCCATCTCCCGACCGCCGCCAATCGCGCGCAGGGCGCCGGGGACGACGTAGATCACCACCAGCGCGACCAGACCGGCGACCAGAGCGCCCGGGGGAACGACTCCCGAAGCCCGCTCCGGGTCGGTGAAGAGGAAGGCCGCAGCCACGAAGGCGAAGAGCAGATCGATGGCCGCCGCCGCGCTTCCGGCGAGAACCGTCCAGCCCCTGCGTAGTGCGAGCAGGTCGGCCACGAGGCCCACCGCCAGGGCAAAGACGAGAGTCGTCTCCCACCCTCCCGCACCGAAAGCAATCGCCGCCTGAACGACCAGCCCGCCGAGCAGACCCGCCACGGCAAGCACCCTCAGGGAGTGGCGATCGGCTATGTAGACCGCCATCGCCGCGAAAAATGCGAGCACCACCAGGCCGTGAAGAGGCGAGAAGACGCGGAAATCGACCGTCGCCTCCCAGACCAGCGGCAGGGTGATCGCGGCGGCCATCAGCCCGTGGGCCGCAGCACTCAGACGGCGTCGGCGGGCGCCGGCCAGATCGGCCGCCACCAGCCAGACCAGAGCGTAGATGCAGGCCATGCCCACACCGACTCCCTGACGCAGCAGATGATTCTCGGTCAATGCCCGAAGAATGAACGCACCGGAAAGGACGATCAGCGAACGCCCGATCACCGGTGCCCAGGGCTGGGCGACTGCCGGAGTAGCCTTGGGCCCGGGAGCCTCGGCGGAGATGGGCTCGACAGCGGATTCGGTCTCCTCGGCGGGTAACGCCTCGCCCCCCTCGACACGGGCACGCAAGCGCACGAGATCCGCGGCGAGCTGCTCGAGGCGCTGCTCGAGGCGCGCTACCTCGGCTCGCACTTCCCGTGTCGCACGCTCGGCCTCTCGGCCCGAATCCACCCTAGCCCTCCTCGCTGGCGTAGGTCCTGTGAATCATCGGAATCGCCGCCTTGCACAACAGGGTGAAGACGAGGAATCCCACCGCAAAGATGCCCGCTCCGACACGCAGCTCGGTGACCGTCGGAGCGTACTCGTAAATCTCGCCGAGGGTGTCCGGCGTCATTCCCGGGATGACCAGCGCCATGCCCTTTTCGATGTACACCCCGGTGTAGATCAGCAAGCAACCGAGGACCAGAGTCACCTCGTTGCGCCGCGTGGAGGGGACGAGAAAGAGCAGGAACGCTGCAATCGAGCAGATCAGAGAGGCCCAGGCGAAGGGCACCAGGGTCGTGTGGTCGCCCAGACCGGTATACAGGTAGCGCGTGTGAACCAGGTGCTCGGTGCGCGAGTAGAACTCCTTGAACAGCTCGGCCCCCGCCAGGAAAAGATTGATGAACATCGCGTAGGCCATCAACTCGGCTATCTTCCAGATGGCTTCGTCGCGAACGTGGATCCTCGACACCCGGCGCAGAATCAGAAAGAGGATGATCATCACCGCCGGTCCCGAGCAGAAGGCCGAAGCGATGAAGCGCGGGGCGAGGATCGAGGCATTCCAGAACGGCCGCGCCGCCATGCCGTTGTAGACGAAGGCGGTGACCGTGTGAATGCTGATCGCCGCGGGAATCGACAGCAGCAGCAAGGGAACGACGAAACGCTGATTGACCTCTTCTTTGTGGAATGCCTTGTAGAGCATGTAACCGACGATCACCGCGTTGAGCAGCAGATAGCCGTTGAGCACCAGCACGTCCCAGCCGAGCAGCGACGAGGGCACGTTGAGTGAACCGAGCCCCGGAATCAGGTGCCAGAAACGTTCGGGACGGCCGATGTCCACTGTCACGAAGAGCAGGCACATCACGATCGCCGAGATCGCCAGCAGCTCGCCGAAGATTGCAATCTCCTTGATCGGCTTCCAGTGGTAGACGTAAGCCGGAATCACCAACAGCACGGCGGCTGCAGCCACTC
This sequence comes from Acidobacteriota bacterium, assembly GCA_027001345.1. Taxonomy (GTDB): domain Bacteria; phylum Acidobacteriota; class Polarisedimenticolia; order J045; family J045; genus JALTMS01. The sequence continues at coordinate 8,551 of JALTMS010000648.1, forward strand.
CCACCAGGAAAGTGAAATTGCCGATGTAGAACGCCCAGGAGACCTGGTCCCGCATATTGGTCACCACCAGGCCCAGACGCAACTGGTCGGCATAGGCCAGGATGCCGCTGAGCAGCAGCACTCCGAGAAAGCCCAGCCACATGTAGTAAGTGGCTCCACCCCTGAGCGACATCCTCAAGATGCCGAAGAGGAACTCCCAGATCTTGCGCAACCTTTCCATCACGGCTCCGTCCAGGCCAGCCCCGGCACCGGGCAGGCGTCAAGTGGCATAGAAGTAATAGAACTTCGGCCGGGTGGCGAGTTCTTCCTTGAGCACGAAGACCCGCTTCTCATGCATCAAGTAGCGAATCTCGCTTTCCTCATCGAGCAGGTTGCCGAACTTGCGTGCGCCCACCGGACAGATCTCGCAGCATGCCGGGTAGCGCCCTTCCCGCGTCCGCTGGATGCAGAAGGTGCATTTCTCCACCACGCCTCGCATCCGCGGCCGGTTGCCCAGGTAGTGCATGTCGGGATTGACCGCTTCGGCATCGATCGTCGGATCGGACCAGTTGAAGTGCCGCGCCCCGTAGGGGCAGGCCGACATGCAGCAGCGGCAGCCGATGCACCAGTCGTAGTCGATGACGACGATGCCGTCGGGCTCCTGCCAGGTGGCCTTGACCGGGCAGGCCCGGGTGCAGGGCGGATTGCGACACTGCTGACAGGCCACCGGAAGGTAGAAGTAGTCCTCCTCGGGAACTTTCTCCGGATTGTAGTAGGCAGTGGAATGCACCAGGTCGATGCCGTCTTCCTTTTCCATCTGGAGCACCCGAATCCAGTGCACCTGGGGGTGCCGCGAGTTGTTGTTTTCCTTGGCACAGGCATACACGCAGCGCCGGCAGCCGACGCAGCGGGAAAGGTCGAGTCCGTAGCCGAAGACCACGCCCTCGAGGGCCTTGGTCGACTTGACATCCACCTCGCGGCCGAAGCGCTCCTCGCACTCGCGGCGCACCTCGTCGAGACGACGTTGCACCTGCTCCGGCGTCAACTCGACGAAACGCCGGGCGAGCAGATTCTCGACGAAGCCGGGCTTCGAGCCAGCCACTGCGGCCGAAATCGCCGCCATGCCGGTCAGCCCGGCAGCGGTCAGAAAAGCCCGGCGGCTGGTCGGGGAGTTGCGGTCATGTTCACTCATCGCTGGCGCTCCCTTCCTCCGACGAGTGGAGATCCGAGGCGAGGTAGGAGGGGTGAATCGGGGGCGGCAGGGGCTTGATCGGCGCCGGTCGCGGCGAATGGGGGTTGTGGCA
>JALTMS010000649.1 GCA_027001345.1 Acidobacteriota bacterium
GGCCGCGACGAGGTGTGCCCCGACGGCGCCTCCTCGAACGGAACGAGCCGGCGTTGCGATGGCGTCCTGCTCTTCGCGATGCGGGACCGCCACCACGCCTTCAGCCTGGACCTCGAGACGGTGCTGCCCTGCTTGGCCATGGCCGAGGCGGAGGGCGAGGTTCCCGAACTGCCGGACGCCTGGTGGCAACTGGTCCGCAACCGCTACAACCTGGAGTGACTCGATGACCCGTCTCTTCCTCTGCGAGAAACCCGCCCAGGCCCGCGACATCGCGGCCGTGCTCGGCGCCCGCTCGCGCGGCGACGGCTGCCTGCGGGGCCGCGACCTGATCGTCACCTGGTGCGTGGGGCACCTGCTCGAGATGGATCCGCCCGAGGCCTACGGCGATGAACGCAAGGGCGCCGCCAAACAGTTGAAGATCGTCGGGCAGCTCCTGAAGGAGGCCTCGGAGGTCGTGGTGGCCACCGACGCCGACCGGGAGGGCGAGACCATCGCCCGCGAGGTCCTGGACCGGTTCGGATGGAAGGGCTCCATCCTGCGCCTGTGGTTGTCCGCCCTGGACGAGGCAAGCATTCGCAAGGCGCTCGGCAACCTCCTGCCCGGCGAACGGACGCGACCGCTCTATCTCGCGGGGCTGGCGCGCTCTCGCGCGGACTGGATGGTCGGCATGAATCTGACTCGAGCCTACACCATCCTCGGACGCAGCCGGGGCCACGACGGGGTACTCTCGGTCGGGCGGGTCCAGACGCCGACCCTGCGGCTGGTGGTGGACCGCGACCGCGAGATCGAGGCCTTCCGGCCGAAGCCCTACTGGGAGGTGGTGGCGATGCTCGAGAAGGACGGCACGCCCTTCCCCGCCCGGTGGCGACCGGCCGGCGATTTCGTCGACGGCGAGGGGCGTTGCCTGCGCGAGCAAGCCGCCCGCGAGGCCCTGGAGCGGATCCGGAACCGCACCGCGACCGTCAGGCATGCGGAGACGAAACGTTGCCGGGAAGCCCCACCCCTGCCCTTCGATCTCGGCACCCTGCAACAGGAGGCCTCGCGGCGCTGGGGCCTGGGCGCCCAACAGGTGCTCGACATCGCGCAGAGCCTGTACGAGACCCACAAGGCGACCACCTATCCCCGCACGGACTGCGCCTACCTGCCCGAGAGCATGCTCGGGGAAGCCGGCCAGGTCCTCGAGGCCCTGGCTGCCTCCGACCCCGACATCGAGACCGTGGTCGGCCGGGCCGATCTCTCCCTGCGCTCCCGAGCCTGGAACGACAAGAAGATCACCGCCCACCACGCGATCATCCCGACCACGGCGCCCTGCGACGTCTCCCAGATGAGCGCCGAGGAGCGACGGGTCTACGACCTGATCCGCCGGCGGTACCTGGCGCAGTTCTATCCCCGCCACGAGTACGACAAGACAGAGGCGATGTTCGACATCGCGGGCGAGTCCTTCCAGGCCTCCGGCCGGCGGGTGCGGGTGCCCGGCTGGCGGGCGCTCTTCGGGCGGAACGAAACAGACGAGGACCGGCTCCTGCCGCCGCTCTCCGAGGGCGACCGCTGCACGGTGGTGGATGCCAAGGTCGAGCGCAAGGAGACCACGCCGCCCAAGCGCTACACCGAGGGCACCTTGATCGCGGCCATGAAGAACGCGGCACGGCTGGTCGAGGATCCGGAGCTGAAGAAGCGCCTGCGCGAGACCGCCGGCATCGGCACCGAGGCCACCCGCGCCGGCATCATCCAGACGCTCCTCGACCGGGGTTTCCTGCGCAAGGAGAAGAAGCACCTGGTCTCGACCGAGACCGGGCGGGCGCTCATCGACGCCCTGCCCGACCCGGTCAAGGACCCGGGCACCACGGCGCTCTGGGAGCAGGCCCTCGAGGACATCGCCGAGGGCCGCGGGGACATGGCGGCCTTCCTGGAACGCCAGGGGCAATGGGTGCGCGCCCTGGTGGGCCAGGTCCAGCAGGGCGCGGCCACCATCGAGACCTCCGGCACGCAGCACGCATGCCCGGAATGCGGCAAGCCCATGCGCCGGCGCAAGGGCAAGAACGGCTGGTTCTGGGGATGTACCGGTTATCCGGAGTGCCGCTGCACCCTGCCCGATGCCAAGGGCAAACCGGGCAAACGCAACGGCAAGGCGACCGCGCCCACCGGGCGTGGCGCGACGGGCAAGGCGCGCCGACCGGGCGCCGGCAAGCCCTGCCCCGAGTGCAACAAGGGACGACTGGTCCAACGCACCGTCAAGAACGGCAAGAACGCCGGACGGGCGTTCACGGGCTGCACGCGGTACCCCGACTGCCGGTATTTCGCATGGGGTTGATGTGACGCATGAGCCAGGTCGAGAAAATCATCGAGGTCGCCGAGGAACTACGGCAATGGGGTGGCACCGCGGCATCGACCGGCGAACGGATCGCCGGCGCCTTCGTGCTGAACCGCCAGGACCTCCTGCCGGAACTGTACTCCGACATGGTCGAGGCCTGGGACCGGCTGGACCCCGAGTTCCAGGACGCGGTACGAG